>NZ_JBXBAV010000093.1:0-42876 GCF_056783245.1 Flavobacterium sp. TC780
GTTATGTATAATTACTTCGTTGAGTTACGTATTGCTAAGGTTAATACATGCTCCTGTTGTTAGGGAGGCAGCACTTCAGACATTAAGCTTTAATGGTCGTGTAGGTGATAGATCAGGAGCAGGAATTATACTTTTTAATGATAAAAATGGATATCATTCTCAAAAAGGAATTAAACTAACTTATGCATATCATATTCTTTTTTCGAGAGATGAAATCGATTTGAATCAGCTTTCATTCGGTATCAATGCTGGAGTAATTCAGAATCAGTTAGACGAAACTTCATTTGGAGAATTTGACCCGATTGTTTTTGGAAACATTCAGAAGGATTCTTATTTTAATGTTGATTTTGGAGCATCATATAATTTCCTTAATTTTTACGCTCATGCAACAGTTCAAGGAGCAGTAGAAACAAGACGACAAATATATACAGAATTTGAAAGTGATAATCTCAGAAAATATCTCTTGAGTGCAGGATATGTTTTTGGAAACAAAAGGAAGTTATTGTGGGAGCCTTCGGTACTTTTTCAATTATTTGATAAAACCAAAGAGAAGCTAATCGATTTTAATTTAAAGGCATACAAGAATATGGATTTTGGTAGTCTTTGGGCTGGACTATCATATAGAAGAAGTTTTGATGGTGCACAATATTATAATGGTTCAAGTGTTTCTACTCAAAAACTGCAATACATAACACCTATCTTAGGAGTTAATTATAAAAACTTTATGTTTGCTTACACTTATTCGCAAGTTACTGGAAATGTTAAATTTGATAATGGCGCATATCATCAAATTACTTTGGGGCTTAATTTATTCTGTAAGCGTGAAAAATATGATTGTGATTGTCCTGCTATAAATTAATTATAATTCATTTTAAAAAAATAAACTCATGCTGATAAAATCTGTAAACGGAAAAACACCGAATATTCCGAATGATTGTTATGTTGCCGAAAATGCAACAATTGTTGGAGATGTTTCTTTTGGAGATTCATGTAGTGTTTGGTTCAACGCTGTAATTAGAGGAGATGTAAATTTTATTAAAATAGGAAACAAAGTAAATATCCAAGATGGAGCAATTATTCATTGTACTTATCAAAAACATCCAACAATAATAGGTAACAATGTTTCTATAGGACATAATGCAATTGTGCATGGTTGTACAATTCATGATAATGTATTGATAGGAATGGGAGCAATTGTAATGGATAATTGTGTTGTCGAAAGTAATGCTATTGTTGCAGCAGGAGCAGTAGTAACTCAAAATACAGTAGTAGTTTCAGGCAGCATTTATGCAGGGATACCTGCTAAGAAAGTGAAAGATATTGACCAATCTGACTTTGCTGGCGAAATTGAACGTATTTCTAATAATTATGTAATGTATTCTAGCTGGTTTAAAGAAGGGAAGGAGTAATTATAAATTTATTTTTTCGAAGAAAGCATTTTTATAGCTTTCACTAATAGGAATTCTTTTGTCACCAATCAAAGCTTTGTTTTTTTGGATTGATTTCACATGTTTGATGTTAATAATATACGATCGGTGAATTCTGGAGAAGCCTTTATTAGAAAGTAAATTTTCAAGTTTTATAAGACTTATTAAGGTTAAGGTGTATTTATTGTCTGTAGTATAAATTTTTACATAATCTTTTAATCCTTCGATGAATAAAATATCTGAAAAGTTTAGTTTTATATTCTCATATTCAGCTCTTACAAACATATAATCCTGATTAATTTCGGGAGCAGAAATAGGATTTACACTTGCAGGGATGTGCAAGGGATTGAATAATTGTTGTGCTCTTACAACCGACTTTAAAAAGCGATGAAAAGGAATTGGTTTAACGAGATAATCTACAGCTCCAAGATTAAATCCTTCAACGGCGTAATCAGAATAGGCAGTTGTAAAAATAACTAAAGGTTTTTTTTCGATAGCATTTAGGAAATCTATTCCTGAAAAATGAGGCATTTCGATATCCAAAAAAATCAAATCAATACTTGTCTGATTTATGATAGAAATAGCATCAATAGCATTATTGAAGGTGCTTACTAATTCTAAGGAATCGACTTTGCTAACAAAATCTTTAAGTAATTCAACTGCTAGAGGCTCGTCATCTATAATTACACATTTCATTAGTTATTTTTTTTAGGTAAAATTTATGATGCGAAAATATAACTTGACAACTAAAGACAAGTTAAAATTAGATTTTCAATAGTTAATTTGCTGTTATAATTTTTTTCGCTTATAACAAACATTGTTTATTACGTTTTAGGTAATGGAGTTTGTATCTCGTCTAGTTTTAAGTTGAGATGTACATTATAAAACTTTTTAGTTTCGGTTATTTTAAGTTCATGTGCTTCAGGATAAAGAAGACTTAAACGGCTTTTAATATTGGTTAATCCAATTCCAGAATTTTCTGAGATCCTTTTTGTAGTTTTCAACCTTGTTTTCGACCCAAAAGTCCAAGCTGTTTTCTTCGATGACTATCTTTATTTTTACATGAGCAGCACCTTTATAATCAGTACCATACTTAAATGCATTTTCTACAAATGAGATTAATAATAATGGCTCAATGTATTTGTTTTTGGGTTCTCCATGGACATTAATGGTAATATTTTCGATATTATTTAATCTTAATTTTTGTAATTCTATATAGTTCTGAATGTAGTTTATTTCCTTTTCGAGGGCGACTGTTTTATTGTCTGTTTCATACAGCATATAGCGCATTAATTCAGATAAAGTGACGATTGCATCAGGAACCAAATCCGATTTTTTATGAGCCAAAGAATAAATACTATTTAATGAATTGAACAAGAAATGTGGGTTTGTTTGTTTTCGTAAATAAATCAATTCAGTAGTTGTTCTATGAGTTTCAGCTATTAATTTGTTTTGTTGGTTATTATAAAATTCTGACAATGTTTTAATAATAGCACTTATTGTAACAACTAGAATATAAAAAAGAAGGTGCTATTTTAAAAAACAAAGGCTGTACTGCTATTGTAGTTCTAAATCCAAAATCTTTAGGCATTGGACGTCCATCAAGAGGCAACATCTTAGCAGGAAGAATTCTTTTTGCCATTTGAATCTCTGGGATAAAATAGCTGGCTCGAATAATCATAAAAGTGATAATAAGCGCGGCTATAAAAGAGGAATAAAGCCAATATTTTTTTTGCAAAAGTAATGCTGGAACCAGATAAAAATAGTTTAGATAAAATAATATTATTCCAGTAATCCACTGTACATAAAAATCTGGATTTATCTGAAATGGACTTTCATAAAACTGAATCAATGAAGTTAAAATAAAAAAAGTCCATATCACACTGTGAAATAGAATTTTGTTCGTATTTGTATTTTTGGTTATTTCGATATTCATTTAAATATTTATATCTAATAAAATTAAATCTTTTTTAGTTATCGTTGGAGATAAATTAGCTTCTAGCTTTTTGATTACTAGATTAGCTATTTTTATAGCATCTTTCTCAGTTCTAAAGCCCTTGTAGGTATCGATGGCAGGAATTATGGTTTGCTTAATTATGATTTTTTCATCATTAGCAATTGTATATCCCCAGCCAGTAGCGGTTTTTATAGATTCTACGTGGTAATTTTCTTTTTTATTGCAAGCTGCAATTAATAGTAGTGTTACTATTGTAATTGTTTTTGAAAATAAATAAGAATGATTCTTCTGGATTTTTGCCCAGAAGAATGCCTTTTTTGTATTAATTGTCATCATCATTTTGTTCTTCAAGAGGTTTAAATTCCCATACATCATCAAAATAAGAAGAACCAGATCTTCCTAATAAAACAAATCCTCTGTCATTAATTGCAAATCCTATAGCGTCAGTTCTTGAAGATCCTTCTAGAGCGGTTCTTTCTTTCCATAAATCAGTGACAGGATTATATTCCCAAACCGATTTTAAACCTTCTCCGCATAGTATATATCCTAAGCCATTCATAGCAAAACTTGAAGCATTTGTACGTTTTATATAATAAGTATCATGATCACTTTCGCTATCGTCTAAATTTCTTTTTTTAGTCCAGAGATCAGTACTTGGGTCAAATTGCCAGAAATCATTTTGATTTATACCGCTGTTTACACCAGTGCCTAAATAGGCTTTGTTATTGATTACAAAAACAGTTGCATTTCTTCTTTTGTCTCCACTAAAGCCATTTACTTGAGTCCAGGTATTCGAATCTTGATTGTATTGATAAAAGTCTTTTAGATAATTCCCATCGTAACCTGTGCCAAAATAAGCCTTTCCTCCAACTTGAAATCCTACTGCAGAATAGCGTGCAGTACCTGCAAAATCTGCTTTTTGTTCCCAAATATTGGTTGCTGGGTTGTACTCGTAAAAATCTTTTAACTTATTCGTGCCATCATAGCCAAGTCCGATATAGCCTTTTCCGTTTAATTCAAATCCTGAAGCAGAAGCTTCTGGCAACTCCTTTAAAATCTGCTTTCTGCTCCCAATAATCACCTGTTGAATTATATACCCAAAGGTCTTTCAGATAACCATCTCCTGTATATCCAGTAACCACATAAGCATATGTTCCGATTACAAAACTTGTAGCACTGGATCTTGCAGGACCATCAAAGGCAGACTTTTTAATCCAGTTTCCTATTAATTCATCATCAGAATTATCATTACTACAGCCTACTAAAGTAAGGCTCATAATAAATGTTGCGAATAATATTCCTTTTTTAAAGCTATTCATAATGTATTATATTTATTAGTGTTTGTATTTTATACCAATGTTAAAAATGTAACCATTACCGATATTAAAATCATAAACAGTGTCGTTGCTATGATTTGATAGTTGGTATTTTTTATTAAAATTATACCCACCTTTAAAGTTTACAAACCAACTTCCATCCATATTCCTTTCATATTCAAATGCAGTAGTCATTTGAGATAAACTAACTTTTGTGGCAGAATTATGAATGGTATCTAGGTTAAAAAAATCACCATTAAAACGGTTAGTAATGCTAAAAACGTTTTGCATATTTTTTGAGTATGTAATCGCTGTACTAGGAAAACCAATAGACATTGCAGCCTCATTATTTATTTTATGATAAAAAGAAAATGTTGGTGTTATTTTAGGCAATCCTAAGGTATTTGCTCTTTTTACTCCAATAGATATAATGTTATTTTTATTTAAAATATGATTAATTTCTAAACCACCTAAAATTGACAAATCAGAAAGATTAATGTTTTTCTGGAAGTTTAATGATGGTTCTATTTCTAGATTCAATGTGGTGTTTTTTGTTAATTGATGCTCTAATATTAAGGTGTTTTTGATACTGTTATAAGGATTATAATTGTGTTTAAAATCATAATTTTCTATATCATACTTTGCTCCAATGTTTTTGTATTGTAGCGTATTTGTGATCTTATTTTTGGTATCGATGTTTTTATATGCAGAGATTCCGATGCTAGTTTGATTTAAAGTGATTTTATCTGCGGGTTCTGTTTTTATATTTAAATCCATACTAAAACCAGTTTGAGCATAAATTGTAAACATAGGTGCCATAATAAGTAAGGATAGTAAAGGTTTTATTTTCATTATTTCATTATTGGTTCAAAAGTAGTTATGCTATTATTTTAAAAAAAAGAAGATATATGTATGGGGCTTTCCAATAGACTAAATGGGGTATTTTAACGCTGAAGGAAGTATTTGCATTGTCTGAGGGATTGTAGATTATTTTGTGGTATTTATAGATAGAAAAGCCTAGGTTGTATATGTTATGATGTTCTCTAGAAAACAGCATTTTATATTTGTTCAAAAAATATTTATGTACAAATTATTGTTGCTGTTGTTTCTAGGGGTTTTTATGATTTCCTGTAATTCGGATGCCGATGCAGGAGAGTTTGTTGTTGGATCAGATTATTTGTCAATCGGAAATAAAGTAATTTTAATTGATACGTTAACAGTTGATATGTCTACTATTAATTTTGATTCATTGGTTACATCTAATCAAAGTAGGATTTTGCTAGGGAATTATGATGATCCCATTTTTGGAAAAGTAAAATCGGATAGCTATTTCCAGATTCTTGCAAGTGATTATGATTTGTATAAAGAAGATTCAGATACGAACTTGCCAAATTATGTTTATGATTCAATAGCAATGATCTTAAGATATGATAATTACTTTTTTGGGGATACTACTCAAATACAGTCATTTGATATTCATCGATTAACTCAAAAAGTAAAACCAAATAAAGAAGATAAAAACTTTTATAATAATTCGACTTTAACCTATACTCCTGAAAGTTTAGGTGTGATTTCGTATAAGCCACGGCCAACAGAAAAAGATTCGATTAATATAAGAATGAGTGATGCTTTTGGTTCAGAACTTTTTCAGAAGTTAAAGAAAAGAGAAGTTGTCAATTTTGATGAGTTTACAGAATATCTGAAAGGAATGGTCATTACATCATCAGGAGCAAGTTCATCAAGTGTACTTGGTTTTAATCAGACTACAAGTGTGATGAGGCTTTACTATTCTAGATTCCCAAGTGAAAGTGAAAAATCATTAATAAAAGATTTCTCTATTTTAGATGCTACCAAGCAGTTTAACGCGATTACATTAGATAAGACAGGCACTCTCATTCAAAATTTACCAATTTCTTTCGAGTAAGTTACCTAGTTCGCAAACCGAAAATAAAGGTTTCATTCAGTCAGGAACAGGAATCGCATGTAGGATTGATTTTCCGAACATAAAAAAGCTTAAATATATTGCCGAAAAAGGAGCAATCGTTGATGCAGTATTGATTATAAAGCCAGTTGCGAATTCATATTCTAAGATTTATCCATTGGCAGATTCATTGCGTGTATATGTTGGAGATAATTTAAACAGAATTAGTGGTACACTTAATAATTCCTCAGGAGCTGCCATGTATGCATTATTAAATAAAGCTAGTGATGAGTTTAATGAAAATGTAGGATACAAGCTCTCTATAGGAGGTTTTTTGCAGAAAGAGATGTTAAAGCAGTCAGATTCTAAATCCTCATTAATCCTTACGTTTCCTAATATTAATAAAGCGGTTAATCGGCTTGTTTTGGCAAATCAGAAATTTCCAAACAATAAAATGGAATTAAAAATTTATTATATTACTTATTAAATGAAAAATAAAATTGCGTTCGCAGGCCTACTAGTTTTAATGTCAGTATCTTCATTTTCTCAAAGTATTTCCAGTTCACCTTATTCGCTTTATGGATTGGGTAGTTTGTATGATTCAGATTTTGGTTCGATTCCTTCAATTGGATCCTCGGGGATTGCTCTGCCATCTGATCAATTCATTAATAATCTTAATCCAGCTTCATTGGGATTTATGTTACAAAATCATTTTTTGTTTGATATTGGAGGAAAGTTTATAGGTAGTACATATCAAAACAGTTCAAAATCAGAAAGTCGAAACAATGCTCAGTTTTCTCATATAGCATTTGCTTTTCCAATTACTCAAAAAAGTGCTTTTAGTATTGCTTTGCGCCCCTATTCAAGTGCATCATTTAAGATTTCAAATTTAAAAATTCCAATAGAAAATAGTCAAGAGTTATATAATCTGGATGTAACAGGTTCGGGAGGGTTGAATAATTTTGATCTTTCCTATGCTTACAAAATCAATAAAAGATTGTCTTTAGGGCTTTCTGCAGCAGTACTTTTTGGGAATACTACCGATGACAGATATTATACTATTAATAATTCTATAACTAATAGTAATAAAAAGACAAATTATAATGGATTCAGACCTACGTTTGGAGTGCAATATCAAGTAGATTCAACATTAACAATTGGCTCAACCTTCAAATCACCATCGAGAGTTAAGGCTTCTAAAGTACAAATTATCACCATTGTAGGGGATTCAGGTACGATAACCACAGATTCTAATGCTGACTCAGATACAGATGATTATTATTTACCTTCAGAAATTGGAGTAGGGGTTAGTAAGCTTTTTAAAAATAATTTGAATATGACTTTTGATTATGAAAAGAGCTTATGGAATGATACAAAACAATCGGAGTTATATGGAAGTTTTGTAAATCAAAATAGATTTGCATTAGGCCTCTCTTATAAAAGTAATAAGAATGCCCGAAAATATATAGACCGTATTCGTTACGCAACAGGAATAAATTATGATACAGGATATCTTGAAGTTGATAACCGAAGAGTCAATAATATGTCTTTTTCGTTAGGATTAACCCTTCCTTTGGAGTATAATACTTTTTCGGCTCTAAATATTTCGTATTCTTATGGGCAAAAAGGTAAAATTGGGGATGGTCTTATAAAAGAGAATTATCATAAATTATCAATCAATTTATCATTGGATGGAATATGGTTTGTTAGGAGGAAATTTGAATGATTACTAGAAATCTTTTTCTTCAACTTTATATTTATTTTCTAATATGTCTGATAAAACTTTTGGATTACTATTGCTGTAAAACACAGGTTCATTTGCTGGTTCATTATTAAATCCGACTTTCTCACGTAGTATGTTTTGGGTTTGCTTAGCAACAGCTTCTCCTGAGTCAATAATATGAATGTGTTTTGGAAGGATTTTTTTTATCTGCGGAATTAGATATGGATAATGACTGCATCCTAGTACTAAATAGTCAATATTGGCCTCAATCATTGGTCTGAGATAAGATTCCAGAAGTTGTGTCATCTCAGGAGAGTTTAGATTTCCGTTCTCAATTAATTGTACTAAGCCATGACCAACTTGTTCAATGATTTTAGTATCTTGATATATTTCGGTTGCTTTATTAAATAACTCACTATTTAAAGTACCTTGAGTAGCAAGTATTCCAATAGTGTGCGTGTTTGATTTTATTGCTGCAGGTTTTATTGCAGGTTCAATTCCTATAAATGGAATAGAATATTGCTCTCTTAATTCCTTAATTGCATTTGTGGTTGCAGTATTACACGCTACAACAATCAATTTACAATCCATGCCGAGTAAAAAATCCACATTTTTTTTGCTTAAAGCTACTATTTCCTCTTTGTTTTTTTGGCCATAAGGGGCATTCTTACTATCAGCTAAATAGATGGTTTTTTCATTTGGAAGTAATTGATGAATTGCGCTCCAAATTGAAGTGCCACCAATGCCAGAATCGAAAACGCCTATGGGATTATTGTTTGTCATAAAAACAAAGTTAAGTATTTTTTGGAATCAAAAAAAAGCCTTTAACGAGGATTTTTGAGTAGAATAAAATTAATTTTTATGTATAAAAAAAACTGCTCGACCATTTTATTGGTGAGCAGTTTTTTTAATTTTATTGGTGAGCAGTTTTTTAGAAACCTAAATCTTTTTTTACATCAGCAGTAACGTTTGGACCGTCAGCTAATAAAAGAGTAGAACCATCTAATACATATTGGTATCCTTTTGCTTTACCAACTTTTTGGATAGAAGCTCTCACTTTTTCCATTAACGGTTTTACAATATCAGATTCTTTTTGTTGCAATTCTTTTTGAGCATTGTCTCTATAGTCTACAATTCTTTTTTGCATATCTTGAACTTCTTTTGAACGTTCTCCATTAACTGCATCTGTTACTGTAGCTGATTCAGCTTCGTATTTTTTTAATTTTGCTTGGTATTCTTCAACCATTTTCTTGTAATCTGCATCATATGTACCGCTTAGTTTTTCAAGTTGTTTTTGTGCATCTATCATTGCTGGCATTTTAGACATAATTTCGCTTACATCAACGTGAGCTACCTTAGCTTGAGCATTCATTTGATTTGCTCCTAAAACTAGTATTGCAGCAATTAGTAAAGTTTTGATTTGTTTCATCATCATTTTAAAATATTAATTAATTATTGGTCGTATTTCCTTGTTTTTGTTTGTCCTCTTTTGCCTTTTGCTCTCTCGCTTTTTTGGCAGCTTCTCTTTCTTCTAAAATTTTATTTCTTCTTTCTTCTAAAGCCTTTTTACGTTCGTCATAAAGCTTTTGTCTTTCTTCTGCTTGTTTAGCTCTTGTATCATCAGTTACAGTTGTTTTTGCCGCTGTTGTGGTTGGAGTAGTTACTGCAGGTGTGCCTTCCTTTTTTACTGTTTCAGAAACCGTGCCATTTTTTTTAGCTTCCCTTGCGTCACGAATTGCTTTTTTGTTTTCTTCGTATATTCTTATTTTTTCCTCTTGAGCTGCTTTCCTGTCTTCTAGTATTTTGTCTCTTGCAGCTTTTCTTTCGTCTAGGATTTTTTGTCTTTCTTGTAAAGCAGGACTTTCATCAATCGCACTTTCTTTATTTTCTTTTTCTTCTTCTATGGCAAGTTGTTTTTTTGTCAACTGCTCTCTTTTGTCGGTTCTGGTGATTACTCTTAAAACCTTGTCACTAACATCGTATCTTTTTGCTGCAAAAAGCATTGTTAAGTCAGATGATCTATCAAATATAAAATCATATCTTTTAGCTTCTGCTATATCCTGAACAGCAGTAAAAACTTGATCTTGTATTGGTTTTGCTAAAGCTGATTTTTGTCTAATTAAATCTCCGTTAACACCAAAGCGCTGTTGCTGATAATCTAATGTTTCTTTTTCAAGAAACTTAATTTCAGTTTCTCTTTCATCAATTAACTCATTCGTTAATAATGCTTTCTCCGCTTTTAAAGCATCTTTAAGCTTATTGATTTCTAATTTCTTAGTTTCAATTTCTTGCTTCCACTTTTCGGCTTTCTGCTCTAATTGCGTTTGAGCCTCTTTATAATCAGGGACATTTTGTAGAATATACTCCATGTCGATGTATCCTATTTTTGTCGATTTGGTTTGTGCTTGACTTGTATTTACTACTATCAAAGCCAAAATTATAAATAAAAATTGTTTTCTCATAACATTAATTTTATTTGAAATTTTTAACCAATACGATTAAAATTGTTGTCCAATAATAAAGTGCGTACGTAAACCGCTTGGTTTTGTTTGTCCTGTAATGTATCGAATCCGTAACCAAAATCAATTCCTAATAATCCAAATGCTGGCATGAATACACGTAAACCAGCTCCCACAGAGCGATTTAAGTCAAAAGGATTATAGTCTTTGAAACTTGGGTAAGATGAACCTGCTTCAGCAAATGTAAGCACATAAATCGAAGCCGATTGTTTCAATGTAATTGGATAACGCAATTCTAATGAGAATTTGTTGTAAATCGTTGCCCCAATTTGTTCTCCATTTCTTATTGGCGTTAATGAGCCATTTTCATATCCTCTTAATGCTATTGTTTCTCTACCATCCATAGAGTAGTTTGCCATACCATCTCCTCCTAAATAAAATCTTTCAAAAGGAACTACACCTCTAGATTGATCATATGCTCCTAAGAAACCAAATTCAGTTAGCGTTCGTAGTACTAATTTACCATAAACTTTCGTATACCAATCAGCTTTGAACTTAATTTTGTAGTATTCTAGCCAATTAAATTTCTTTTGGTCAACTTTTCCTTGATCTGTAGCGGCGTTTTTGTAATCATCTGGCTCAACTTTGTTTCCATTTGCATCAATGAAATCACCAATTTGTACTATTTTTCCATTTGCATCAGGAACATTTCCTCTATCTGTAGTATTTCTTAATTTGTATTCTTTCTGATTACCTAAATCGGCATAATTGATTCCATTAAATAATGAATATGGAGGAGTCAATTTCGCAGAAACACTAAATTCTGAACCGTATGTTGGGAATATTGGGTTTACCCCTTTATTGCTTCTGGTTAATCCAATAGTATATGCTAAGTTTCTTGAAGTTCCATTACCAAAAGTAAACAATCCTGTATTGTAATTATGCAAATCATAGTGTTGGTAACTAATCGATTGTGATAATACGAAATAATCATCTGGTACCGACAATCTTTTTGCTATACCAACCGATAACGTTAAGATGTTAAAGCTTTTGCTTCTGTCTACTTTTTGTGTGATGTAATTATTTAAAAACTGTGTACTGTATGATATCGATGTACTAAATTGTACTGGTTTTTTTCCTCCAAACCAAGGTTCAGAAAACGATACACTATAGGTTTGGAAATAAGTACTTCCTTGTAAACGAAGTGCTACTTTTTGCCCGTCGCCCATTGGTAATGGTTTGTAGGCACTTTTGTTAAATAAATTTCTAGCAGAGAAGTTATTAAATGAAAGACCTAAAGTTCCAATGAAACCACCGCCTCCATAACCTCCTTGAAGTTCTATCTGGCTAGATCCTTTTTCTACAAGATTATATTCAATATCTACAGTTCCAGCAGAAGCATCTACATTCTTGAATTTTGGGTCAATTGCTTCTGGATCAAAGAATCCTAATTGTCCAATTTCACGAATTGTTCTTACTAATAAATCTTTACTATATTTTTCACCAGGTTTAGTTCTTAATTCACGGTAAATTACTTTATCATTTGTTTTGTCATTACCTACAACAGAGATTTTATTAAAATATGCAATTGGACCTTCTGTAACTCTAATTTCAAAATCAATAGTGTCATTTACAGTTCTTACCTCTACAGCATTAATGTTAGAGAATAAATAACCATTATTTTGATATAAATTGGTAATGTCTTCAGCGTCAGGTTTTGTCTTGTCAGCAATCCTTTTTTCTAGAAGTACACCATTATATGTTTCTCCTTTTTTAATACCTAAATAACGATTTAATAATTGGTCTGTATATACAGTGTTTCCTAAAAACTTGATATCACCAAAGTAGTATTTATTTCCTTCTTCAACATCTACTTTTATGGCTAATGTATTTTTCTTTTTATCGTAAACAATAGTATCCGATAATATTCGAGCATCTCTATATCCTTTTTCTTTGTAATTAGCGATAACTTTTTCTAAATCGGCCTTGTATTTATCTTTGATGAACTTGGAAGCTTTAAAAATACGAATAGGATTCTTTTGCTTGGTGTCCTTCATTGCTTTTCGTAAAGTAGCATCTGACAATTGTTTATTACCTTCAAATTCTATTTTACTAATTTTCACCTTATCTCCTTTGTCTACACGAACCAGCATATTTACTTGGTTTGTAGAGGTGGTGTCAGCGGTAGTAGTAATGGTCACTTTGGTGTTATAGTAACCTTCTTTTTTGTATTTGTTTTCGATATAATTCTTAGTAGTTGTAATTAAATTTTCGTTTACAATTTTGTTTTTTGTTAAACTGTTGTCTTTAATTAGTCCTTCAATTTTACCTTTTTTAATACCAACAAATTTTACCTCGTTTAATTTAGGAAGCTCTATAATGTCTAAATCTAGATAGATACTATCATTCTCAATTCTATTTACATAGAATGAAATTTCGTCAAAAAGTCCAAGCTTTCCCAGCTTTTTGATGGCTCCACTTATTTCTTCACCAGGAACTGTTATTTCCTGTCCTTTTTGTAAGCCAGAAAAAGTGACAACAGTTTGCTCATTGAAGCTTATTTTACCAATTACAGATACGTCAGCAAGAATATATTTTCTCCCTTGGTCAAAAGGAATTCTTTCTTGCGCTTTTATTTGTGAAAAACTACCAAAAACCAATAAGGTAAGTACTATTTTTATTCTTTTTTGTAACACTAAAAAATCATTTAATTTGTTCACTTGTTTTTCCAAATCTACGTTCTCTTTTTTGATAACTAATGATAGCCTCATATAAATCCTTTTCTTTAAAGTCTGGCCATAAGACATTAGTAAAATATAGTTCTGCATAGGCTATTTGCCATAACAAAAAATTACTTATTCTATGTTCTCCACTTGTTCGTATTAATAAATCTACATCTGGTAAATTTTGCGTGTAAAGATGCTCATTTATAATTGAATCGTCAATAGTGTCTATTGAAATTATATTATTTTTAACTTTATTACTGATGATTCTAACAGCGTTTACAAGTTCTTCTCTAGAACCGTAACTTAAAGCTAATGTGAGTGTAAGTCTTGTGTTATTTTTTGTTTTTTCAATAACATCCATTAGCTCTTTTTGTGCGGATTTAGGTAATTTTTCTAAATTTCCAATTGCATTAAGTTTGATGTTGTTCTTCTGTAATGTGTCAAGTTCTTTCTTTAATGAATTTATAAGTATCTTCATTAAAGTTTCAATCTCTAATTTTGGCCTATTCCAGTTCTCCGTTGAAAAGGCATATAAAGTTAAATATTCAATTCCTATCTTGGCACAGGATTCGATGGTTTCTTTTACAGATTTTGTTCCATTTTCATGACCAAAAGCTCTTAAGAAACCTTGTTGTTTAGCCCATCGCCCATTTCCATCCATTATGATGGCTAAATGTCGTGGTAAGTTTGTTTTATCTAGTGTGTCTAAATTCATTTTTTTAATATGGGCAATAGCAAGGTTTGTTTCCAAATGTATACGTTAAAGTTACTCCTGAAAAAACATACCAGTCATTATTATTTAAGTCTCCAAAACGTAATGATTTTAAATTATCATTTTCTGGATTGCTGCCGTCAAGATTATCCGTAAAGGTATATCGTGCGCCAACCTCTAATCCTAAAACAAAATTACTAGTTAAATTTGTTTTTACACCTAATATCATTGGAATTGCAAATGAACCTGTGTTCTTTTGTTTTTTTGTCTCGCCAGATTGAATGTATAGCTCATCATATCTGAAATAATTAAGACCTGAAAAGACATAGGGCGTAAATTTTCTTTTGTCTTCATGTAGATTAAAGTCAAAAAAATTAAATTCAAGACCAGCAGAAAGTTCTCTAATAGTATTGTCAAAACGATATCCTCTTAGTTTTCGACCTCCTTCTCTTGAATCTAGATCATTTGCAGTGATTGTTGATTGTGTATATGAAAAGCGATAGGCATGTCTTGGGCTTTTGTTCCATCGGTACAATACGCCAAAAGCAAGCTTGTCTGGTGAAATATAAGTTGTGCTTCCTACATCTCCAATATAGTTACTGCCTCCTAAAAAAACACCAACCTCATGTATCTGAGCGTTCATGCTTGTAAAGGAAAAGAAACATAACAATAAATTAAAAATTTTGTTCATTTAATTAAAAATTGCGTGCAAATATAATAATAATCAATACGAATCAATGCTGAATAAGTTAAAACTGTCTTTTTTTGAATTATAGACGAAATATCTCAACAATTACTGAATATTCGATACTTGCAAAACGAGAAAAACATTACAAATAGTATAAAGTATACTTGAAAAAAGTTTAATTTCTTTTGTCTTCCCCCCAAAGTAGTTTATTGCGTAAGGTTTTTAGGAAAGTTTCTCCGGGAATTTCAACCATATTTATCTTAAAATCAGTTTTTTTTATTGTTAAAATAGATTCGTTTTTTATTGAAGCTATTCTTGAATCTAATGAAACAAGATAATGATCTTCTCTTCCTGATACACGAAGTTTAATCTCGGTATTGTCTGGTATTATAAGCGGTCTGGCTGTTAAATTATGTGGTGCAATTGGTGTAATTACTAGGCTGTTTACATCTGGAGTTAATATTGGTCCGCCACAACTTAATGAGTATCCTGTTGAGCCTGTTGGCGTTGATATGATTAATCCATCTGCCCAATATGAATTTAAGTATTCTCCATTTAGGTAAGTATCTACTGTTATCATCGAAGTAGTATCTTTTCGGCTTACTGTAACTTCATTCATGGCAAAATTCAGATCTTCTATTGCTTCGTTTTTTGGCTCTGTTGTTAAGGTTAATAAAGTCCTTTTAGATATAGTGTATTTTTTATCAATTACAAATTGCATAAATGCTGCTATGTTCTCTTTTTGTACAGTGGCAAGAAATCCTAATCGTCCTGCATTGATGCCTAAAATAGGTACGCCCGAATTACGGATTAATGTTGCGGCTCTTAAAATAGTTCCATCTCCACCAATGCTTATGAGCATTTCAAAGCTGCTATCTAATTCAGTATGAGTTGAAAAAGTTTTGTATTCTTTTTCGATTATTTTTTTTTCATGGAGCATCTTCAAGAAATTGGCTTCGATAACCATTTCGACATTATTCGAAGTAAAAAAAACAAATATGTCTTTAATAATTGGGTCTGTACTATTTAGATAGTATTGTCCGTAGATAGCTACTTTCATTCTTTTTGATTAAATAATGTGTCAATTAGATAATTTGTCAATTGCATAATGTGAAAATTATCTAATTGACATATCGACTAATTTTTTTATATTAAGGTACTTGTCTAAATAATCAGAACGTTCCTTTAAATTATTGATATATGTGTCTTCTTGGTGTTCTGATATAATTTCGTAATTGTATCTTCGGAAGGTTTGAATAATTTCATTCATTGCCCCTAAGCTAATTTTAATGGTTATTTGGATACTGTCTGTATTGGCATCAGAAACGAATGCACCTAAGATTCTGCCATTATTACTCTCTACAATTTGTGTAATTTCACTCATGGAATAATCTAAAAGCCCTTTTTTTACGATTATTACTCCACCTTGCTCTTTTAAAAAAGGTGTTTCATGAAAGAATTGATGATGTCGCCTATTTCATAAAATCCAAGATAAACATTGTTTTCGTCTAAAACAGGAATTAAATTAGTGTGGTTTTTAGCAAAAACTTCCAATACATCTAGCCAGATCATATTGTTTCGAGCAAAAAAATGTTCGAGAGTATATTTGTAATCAATTACTTTTTTGTCACTATCAAAAGTTTCAATATCGTCAGAGGCTATACAGCCAATGTATACTCCGTCTTCCAAAACAGGGAAATGAGAGAAGCTTAGGTCAGCAAAGAAATCCTGCACCGAAGTGATGGTTTCTTGGCTATTTATAGCTCTAAAGTCATTGGTAATGTAATTAGTAATATCTGTCATAATTCAATTAGCAATATTTGATGCAAAATAATCAAAAAATAGCAAAAACTCCTAAGCTTTACTTTGTATTTTTGTCGTAACAAATATAGTGTTACTAGAATTAATATCCATTTATATGACAAAGTTAAGTGTAAATATCAATAAAATTGCAACGTTACGTAATGCGCGTGGCGGAAATGTGCCAGATTTATTAAAAGTTGCAACTGATATTCAAAAATTTGGAGGGCAAGGAATAACGATACATCCTCGTCCTGATGAACGCCATATTCGTTATCAAGATGCGCGTGATTTAAAAGCAATTGTATATACCGAATATAATATTGAAGGTAATCCACAACATAATTTTATCGATTTGGTTTTAGAATGTAAACCAGATCAGGTAACATTAGTTCCAGATGCAGTTGGAGCTATTACATCTTCAGCAGGTTGGGATACTAAAAAACCAATCGTATTTAACAGAAGTAATACAGGAGTTTCAGCGTAATGGAATCAGAACTTCGATTTTTGTAGATCCAGTCCTTGAAATTATTGAAGGTGCTAAAAAGACAGGAACGGATAGAATCGAATTATATACAGAGGCTTTTGCACATCAATATGGTTTAGGTAACAAAAATGGAATTGATCCTTATGTAGTAGCTGCAAAATTAGCTAACGAGCTTGATTTAGGAATCAATGCAGGACATGATTTAAGTTTAGATAATATTGAATTTTTTAAACAAAATATACCAGGATTATTAGAAGTTTCAATAGGGCATGCCTTAATTTCGGAAGCACTTTATCTTGGTTTAGATAATGTGGTTAATATGTATTTGCGAAAATTAAAATAAATATGTTGTACTCAAAAATAGAAGGCGAAGGAAAGCCATTCGTTATTATGCATGGATTTCTGGGAATGTCTGATAACTGGAAAACATTGGCAGGGCAGTATGTAGAAGCTGGATTTCAGGTTCATGTATTAGATTTAAGAAATCATGGGCGCAGTTTTCATTCAGATGAATGGAGTTATGAAGCCATGGTTCAGGACGTGTTTGAATACTGTCAGGACAATAATCTTAAACGAATTGATGTTCTTGGACACTCAATGGGAGGAAAAGTAGCTATGCTTTTTGCAACAACACATCCAGAAATAGTTGACAAATTGATTGTGGCAGATATTGGTCCGAAACTTTATAAACAACATCATCAGGAAATTTTGGCTGGTTTGAATGCAGTTGATTTTTCTTTGAAGCCAAGCAGGAATGATGTTGAGGAAATTATTTCACAATATGTTTCTGATTTTGGAACACGTCAATTTTTGCTGAAAAATTTGTATTGGAAAGAGCCGGGACAGTTGGCTTTTAGATTTAATCTGGAGGCTTTTAATAAAAATTTGGATGCAATTGGAAAACCTCTGGCGGAAGGTTTGGTTTTTTGATAAACCGACTTTATTTATAAGAGGTGGAAATTCAGGTTATATTCAGGATTCTGATCTTGATTCGATTCGTCTGTATTTTCCTAATTTAAAATTGGAAACTATTCCAAATGCAGGACATTGGCTTCATGCTGAAAATCCTAAAATGTTTTTTGAATTAACAACTACCTTTTTGAAAGAATAATATTTTATTAAGTAAAATTTATTGCTTCTGATTTGTTTTAAAAATGAATAGATAATTGTTTGTAGTATTGTAATGCTACCTAAGAGCTCTGTGCATTATGGTGATAAAACAAGAGGCAGTTCAATTCACATCATTAAAATTTATTACTTTTATTAAAATTTTAAATTAAAAAAAATGAAATTACTACTCAGAATATTGATTACCGCAGGCTTAGTATTGCTAATTGCTCATTTTATGCCAGGCGTTCATGTAGCTAGTTTTACTATTGCTTTAATTGTTGCAGTGGTATTGGGTTTGCTTAATGTTTTTGTTAAGCCGATATTAGTATTGTTCACATTGCCAGTTACTTTGATTACGTTTGGATTGTTTTTGCTGGCTATTAATGCTATAATTATTTTGTTCTGTACCAAAATTGTTGGCGGATTTACAGTCGATTCGTTTTGGACGGCACTACTATTTAGTATTGTTCTGTCTATTTTACAGTCTATTACGTATAAAATATTGGGAGAAGATAGATAAAATAATGAGGTGGGAGGGTTGTAAAAAGCACTTCTTATCAATATATTAAAAAGCTTGGTTGGGTTGCAAAAATTTTATAATTTTGCAACCCAATTTTATTATGTAAATTAAAGAAGAAGATGGATATTAAAAGAGTAGCAATAAACGCAGTAAATGAGACAATTGTATTGAACGTTGTTCATATGGATTACAAAGGTCAAGTTCAAAAAAGATTAAACGAAAAAATGCCTTTGGCAACTGTAAAAGGTTTTAGAAAAGGACAAGTACCTAAAGACCTTGTTGAAAAACAATACGGAAAAGGAATAAAACAAGAAGAAGTTAAAAAAGTAGTTGATTTGGCTTTGGAGCGTTATGTACAATCTGAAAGATTAAATCTTCTTGGAACTCCTCTTGCTAAAGTAAACGAAAATTTTGATTGGGATGCTGAAGAATTAGTATTCGAATATGAAATTGGTTTAGTACCAAACTTCGAAATTGATCTTGAAGCTAAAAATGATATCGTAAAATATATCGTAACTGCTGATGATAAATTAATCGATGGTCAAGTAGAGCGTATCCAAAAACAATTTGGAAAAGCAATTCCTCAAGACGTAGTTGTAGCTGATTCTGATATTACAGGAACTTTTACAAATGAAGAAAAAGGAATCAACAATACTACAACAATTTCACTTTCTATCTTTAAAGATAAAAAAACTGCGGATAAATTCATCGGTAAAAAAGTTGGAGATGTTGTAACTGTAAATACTAAAGGTTTATTCGAAGATGATCACCAATTAATGGATTACTTAAAAGTAAGTCATGATGATGTTCACGGTTTAGATGTAGATGTTAACTTTACTATCGAAGCTATCAACGGAGCTGAATTGGCAGAATTAAACCAAGAATTGTTCGATAAACTTTTTGGTGAAGGAAAAGTAGCTTCATTAGAAGATTTGAAAGCAAAAATTAAAGAAGATGCAGAGCTTCAATTTGCACAACAAGCAGATCAAAAATTATTAGCAGATGTTCAAGATTTCTTAATTGAGAACACTAAATTTGAATTACCAGCTGAATTCCTTAAAAAATGGTTGCAAACTGTAGGTGAGAAAAAATTATCTCCAGAAGAAGCTGAAGTTGAATACGCAAGATCAGAAAAAGGATTACGTTTTCAATTAATTGAAGGAAAAGCAATGGCTCAAAGTAATATACAAATTACATTTGAAGATTTGAAAGCGTTCACAACAACTGCAATCAAACAACAAATGGCTCAATTTGGACAAACAAATCCAACAGACGAAGAAGTTCAGGGAATTGTTGCAAGAGTATTGTCAAACCAAGAAGAAGTAAAAAGACTTTCAGAGCAAGTTGTAGCTGAGAAGTTATTGGTATTGTTTAAAGAAAAAGCAAATCCAACAACTAAAGAAGTAACTTACGAAGAATTTATTGCAGCTTCTTACGGAGAATAATTTCTAAAAAAATAAGTATATTTGAGCGTCAAAAGAATATTTTCTTTGACGCTCTTTTTTTAGGTCTCAAATTTAAAATAAGACATATTGGCATTGTTTATAAAGAGGTATGACCTTTGATTAAATAAGATATATAATATAGTAACGTACAACTTAGAACAAAAAAATATGAACTACGGTAAAGAATTTAAAAAATTTGCTACAAAGCACCAAGGAGTGAATGCTATGTATTACGATAAAATCGTAAGTGCAATGACTCCAACTAATATGACTCCATATATTATAGAAGAACGTCAGTTGAATATTTCACAGTTAGACGTTTTTTCAAGATTAATGATGGACAGAATTATTTTCCTTGGAACAGGAATTGATGATCAAATCGCAAATATTGTTCAGGCACAATTATTATTTTTAGAAAGTGCAGATGCATCTAAGGATATTCAGATTTATCTAAATTCTCCAGGAGGAAGTGTGTATGCAGGATTAGGAATCTATGATACAATGCAATATATTAAACCAGATGTAGCTACAATTTGTACAGGAATGGCTGCTTCTATGGGAGCTGTTTTATTATGTGCAGGAGCAGCAGGAAAACGTTCGGCATTGCCACATTCAAGAGTAATGATTCACCAGCCATCTGGAGGAGCACAAGGAGTTGCTACAGATATGGAAATCAATTTACGTGAAATGTTGAAACTAAAAGATGAATTATACAATATCATTTCTCAGCATTCAGGACAAACTTTTGATAAAGTACATAAAGATAGCGAACGCGATTACTGGATGATTGCTGATGAAGCTAAAGAGTACGGAATGATTGATGAAGTTTTGAGAAGAGGATAAAAAAAATAGTTTCAAATTTAAGGTTTCAAGTTAACATTAGCAACTTGGAACCTTAAACTTGAAACTTGATATAAAAAATGGCAAAAGTAGTATTAGAATGTTCGTTTTGTGGGAGAAAAAAGCCAGAAACCAATTTATTAATTGCTGGTATTAATGCACATATTTGTGATAAGTGTATCGAACAAGCGCACGGAATTGTTTTAGAAGAATTAAAATCAAGCGGAAGCTCAAAATTAGTTGGTGATTTAATATTAAAGAAACCAAAAGAAATTAGAGCATTTTTAGATCAATATGTAATAGGTCAGGATCAAACCAAAAAAGTAATGTCGGTTGCAGTTTACAATCACTACAAACGTTTAATGCAACAACAGTTGGATGACGAAGTAGAGATCGAAAAAAGTAACATCATTATGGTTGGTCAAACAGGAACAGGAAAAACATTAGTGGCAAAAACTATTGCAAAAATGTTAGATGTTCCTTTGGCAATTGTTGATGCTACCGTTTTAACTGAAGCAGGATATGTTGGAGAAGACGTAGAGAGTATTTTGACACGTTTGCTTCAAGCTGCCGATTATGATGTGGCTAAAGCCGAAAGAGGAATCGTTTTTATTGATGAAATAGATAAAATTGCTCGTAAAAGCGATAATCCATCAATAACGCGCGATGTTTCGGGAGAAGGTGTGCAACAAGCATTATTGAAATTATTAGAAGGAACGGTTGTAAATGTACCACCAAAAGGAGGACGTAAGCACCCAGACCAAAAATTTGTTGAGGTAAACACACAAAATATTTTGTTTATTGCCGGAGGTGCTTTTGATGGAGTGGAACGTATTATTTCAAAACGTTTAAATCGTCAGGCAGTTGGTTATAGTACATCTAAAAATGTGGATAATATCGATAAAGACAATCTATTGCAGTATATCATCCCAAAAGATATCAAAGATTTTGGATTGATTCCAGAAATCATTGGTCGTTTACCAGTTTTAACGCATATGGATCCTTTGGATAGAGAAACATTGCGTGCAATTCTTACTCAGCCTAAAAATGCATTAATCAAACAATATCAAAAATTGTTTTTAATGGATGAAGTAGAATTTACGATTACTGATGAAGCATTAGATTTTATTGTAGAAAAAGCTTTAGAATACAAATTAGGAGCACGTGGACTGCGTTCGTTATGCGAAGCAATCTTAACAGACGCTATGTACGATTTACCAAGTTCAGATGTTAAAACATTAGAGATTGATAAAGAATACGCCAAAGAAACATTGAATAAAAATTTACTGAAACGATTAGAAATTGCTTCGTAAATCTTGAAATATCTTTGACAAATTTTAAAACTTTATCAAAGATCCATCTTAACCTGTTCATTTATTTGAGCAGGTTTTTTTTTATCTCACTCTAAACTTCTCTCTATATTCTATGGGTTTCATTCCGACCATTTTGTGAAAAACTTTTCTAAAAGATTTGGGATCGTTATAACCCGTTTTTTCAATAATTTCAGATATAGAAAGTTGTGTCTGCTCTAGGTACTTCTTAGAGCTTTCTACACGAATGTTTTGCAAATATTCTATAGGAGGAATGCCAACTACTTGTTTGAATCTTCGAGTCATGTTACGATTACTAGTCGGAATGTCTTTAGTAATCTCTTCTAGTTTTTCTATTGTGCTGTATTCGTTTTCTATTTTGTGTTGCAATTGAGCAACAAGAGCATCATTGTGCAAATGATTAGGACGAAAGGTGCTAAAATAACTTTGCTTGTGGCGATTTAAATCAATGGCAAAAATTTTAGCAATTTGTACAGCAACCTCATTTCCGCAATATTTCTGAACTAAAAGAATCAATAAATGAAAAGAAGAAGTTGATCCGCCACTTGTATAAAGAGTTCCATCAGCGGTTAATGTTTCTTCGGGTTTTAAATTTACTAAAGGAAACGATTGGTTAAAAGCACTACAGGCATCAACATGAGTTGTAGCTAACTTTTCATCTAGTAATCCCGAAGCACCAAGAAAGAAAGCCCCAGTACAAAAACTGGCTATTTCTGCCCCAAACGAGTGTTGTTTTTTTAGCCAAGGAATAAAATGGCTGTTTTTCACAATCATTCCTCTCATATCATCAGTGGTAAATGCAGGAATTAAAACTAGTCCAAGTTTCTCATCAGAGGATTGGATAGAATTAACTTTATAATTAAATAATTTTTCTTGCTCCATTTGTTCAGACGATTGAAAAAGGAATATTTCAAACGGTTTTTTACCTTCAGGATGTAATTTGTTAGCAGTTTCAAAGACTTCAAGAATGGCTGCAATACTTAATAATTTATAGTCATGCGGAACGATCATTCCAATTTTTTACTGATTATTTCTCTTTTTTTACTAAAATAGCTGATACAAAAATAGTTTTTTTGTCTCAAATGACCCTAAAAAATGACTTTTATTATAGTCTAAAGACTAGGTGATTACTATAAATTTGCTTTAAATAATTTGTAAATTTATATAAAAATGAAAACAGAAATTTTCTTAAATCTTCCAGTAAAAGATTTAAATCGCAGTATGACTTTTTTTACGGAATTAGGTTTTACATTTAATTTGAATTTCACAGATGATAAAGCAGCTTGTTTAGAAATCGGAGAAAATATATTTGCAATGCTTTTGACAGAAGAGTTTTTTAAAACTTTTACTAAAAAACAAATTTGCAATACAGCAACCACAACCGAAATCTTAATGGCATTATCTGTTGATAGTCGAGAAAAAGTAGATGAAATAATTGCAGCAGTTGTAAAAGCTGGCGGTATTGAATATATGGAAACCAAAGATTATGGTTGGATGTATCAAAAAGCCTTTTTGGATTTAGATGGACATCATTGGGAGATATTTTTCATGGATGAAAGTCAAGCTCCGAAAAATTAAGGTTCAATTTATAAAGTATAATTTTAATTAATTAAATATGATAACAGTTAAGAGTATAGTAAAAGCACCAATAGCTAAAGTTTGGGAAATATGGACAACTCCAAAACACATACAAGAATGGAATAGCGCATCACCAGAATGGCATACACCATACGCTGAGAATGATTTAAAAACAGGAGGTAAATTTAAATCTACAATGGCAGCTAGAGATGGAAGTATGAGTTTTGATTTTGAAGGAGAGTATACCTTAGTGAAAGAAAATGAAGCTATTGAATATGTAATTGGAGATGGGAGAAAGGTGGAAATTATTTTTAGAGAGACTCCAAACGGAGTGGAAGTAATAGAAAGTTTTGATCCAGAGACAGAAAATTCAGAAGAAATGCAACGTGGTGGATGGCAAGCGATTCTAAATAATTTTAAAAGTTATGTCGAGAGTAATTAATTAAGGAAGCGACTAAGGTTCAAAGAGACAAAGACTATAAGGCTTCTCTCAAATATGCAAAAAACGTCGTGACTTAATGCCTTTGAGGTAAAAATATAAGCATAGCCTTAATTGTCTTATATAACTTATATGGTTTAAAATATTAACTTAAAATATCAAAAAAATGGCAAAACAGATATGGCTCAATCTGCCAGTAAAAGATGTAGCAAAATCGAAAGCCTTTTTCTCGAAAATAGGTTTTTCATTCAATGAAGAGCATGATACGCCAAAATCAACTTGTATGCTTGTTGGTGAAGGTAAATTTGTGATAATGCTTTTTGAAGAGAATATGTTTACAGATTTCTCTCAAAACAAAGTAACAGATACAAAAATAAGCTCGGAGGTATTAATTTCTATAGATGCTGAAAGTAAAGAAGAAGTAGATACACTTGCTAAAAAAGTTCAGGAAGCAGGAGGGAATGTTTTTGCAGCTCCAAGCTTGAATCAAGGTTGGATGTACGGTTGTGGTTTTGCAGATTTAGATGGACACCGTTGGAATTCTTTATTTATGGATTTTAGTAAATTATCATAAAAAACAGATTATGGAAACATTAGAATTTAAGATCAAGATTAAAGCTTCGAGAGAAACAGTTTGGAATATTTTATGGACAGATGAAACCTATCGAAAATGGACAAGTATTTTCTGTGAAGGTACTTATGTGGTAAGCAATTGGAACGAAGGAGATAAAATTCATTTTTTAAATCCAAATGGAGAAGGAATGAATAGTATTATCGAAAAGAAAATACCAAACGAATATATGGCATTCAAGCATATAAGCGGATTAAAAGATTTTAAAGAAATGCCAATCGACGAAGAAACAAAAACATGGACAGGCGCAATGGAAACGTATCGATTGACTCAAGAGAATGATTATACTATTCTTGATGCTAAAGTTGATACGCTCGAAAAATATATAGATTATTTTAAAGATGTTTTTCCGAAAGGATTAGAAAAGGCAAAAGAATTATCAGAAGAAAAAGAATACTAACAATAAAAAAAAATATCATGGCAACAGTAAATCCCTATTTAATTTTTAATGGAAATTGCGAAGAAGCATTTCTATTTTACAAATCAGTTTTTGGAGGTGAATTTGCATACATTGGAAAATTCAAAGATATGCCTGCAGATGAGAATTGTTCTCAAGTATCAAGTGACAGTGAAGAAGCAGAAAGAATTATGCACGTCAGTTTACCTATCGGTCAAACTATTTTAATGGGAAGCGATAGTACCGAACAATCAGGTGCTGTAACCTTTGGAGGAAATTTTTCAGTTTCAATCAATGTTGAAAGTGCACAAGAAGGTGACAGAATTTTTAACGGACTCTCAGCAGGGGGGAATCCATTTATGCCAATGGGTAAAACCTTTTGGGGAGCTTATTTCGGAATGTTTACAGATAAGTTTGGAGTAAACTGGATGGTGAATTTTGATGAGAATATGCCAAGTAGCTAAATTAAAATAATTACTAAAAGGTAATTAATTCAGGAGATTATTTAGGGTGATTTTAGAACAAGACCTACTTGTTTCTTCAGTTGTTCTAAATAATCTTTTTTATTAAAAGTTGTCCCAATACAAGTTGTTTTAAGCATTAGAGCAGAAGATTAAATTATTTAAATAAATCATGCTGATTTGTGTTTTTTCTTTACAAGAAAACAAAGCATATTCTTTTTTATCAACAATAGATTGCCGATTTTTGTCACTTCTAAATCAATAAAGATAAAATGACAACAGAAGATAAAGAGATTATTTTATTAAAAGTTTCAGGTCATGATAAACCAGGAGTTACAGCAGGATTAACAGCAGTATTGGCTACCTATGATGCCGTTATTTTAGACATTGGACAAGCCGATATTCATGACACACTTTCTCTAGGGATTTTGTTTGAAATTGAAGCAGGTTCCACTTCAGGACCAGTTCTAAAAGACTTGTTGTTTAAAGCTTATGAATTAGAAGTTAAGGTAAAGTTTATCCCAATTTCTATTGAAGATTACGAAAAGTGGGTTAAAACACAATCTAAGCAACGCTATATAGTTAATATCCTAGGAGAAAAATTAGCAGCATCACAATTAGCAGCAGTTGCAAAATTATTATCCGATCAAAATTTAAATATTGTATCTATAATACGATTAACAGGAAGAACATCTGTTGTTGAAACAGAAGAATATCCACGTTCATGCATACAGCTATCACTAACAGGAGATGTTGTAGATAAGATTGCAATGACAGCAAGTTTCATGGAAATTTCCAGAACCCTAAATGTAGATATTTCATTTCAGGAAGATAATATTTATAGAAGAAACCGACGTTTAGTTTGTTTTGATATGGATTCGACCTTAATTCAAACTGAAGTAATTGACGAGCTAGCGGAACTGAATGGAGTAGGTGAGCAAGTAAGAGCAATTACAGAATCGGCTATGAATGGCGAAATAGATTTCAACGAAAGTTTCAAACAACGTATGGCATTGTTAGAAGGTTTGAGCGAAGACGTTTTACAATCCGTTGCCGAAAAATTACCAATAACCAAAGGAGCACATCGCTTAATGAAAGCCCTAAAATATTACGGATATAAAACTGCTATATTATCAGGAGGATTTACCTATTTTGGAGAATATTTGCAAAAAGAGTTAGGGATCGATTATGTGCATGCCAACCAATTAGAAATTAAAGATGGTAAGCTAACAGGTAAATATTTAGGCGACATCGTCGATGGACAGAAGAAAGCCGAATATTTAAAAGCAATTGCCGAAAAGGAAGGAATTCACATCAATCAAACTATAGCAGTAGGAGATGGGGCCAACGATTTGCCAATGTTAAATTTAGCAGGTCTAGGAATCGCCTTTCATGCAAAACCTACCGTAAAAGAAAATGCATCAACCTCGATTTCAAGTTTAGGACTCGACGGTGTTTTATATCTATTAGGATATCATGACCGATATATTGATATGATGTAGTTTATTTACAATAATGTCAGGCTGAGCGGAGTCGAAGCTCCGTATGCCCTTCAACTCCGCTCAGCCTGACAAAATCGCGTAAACAAGTAGAATGTTTACGCTAACCCTAGAAATTAAACAAAAAAACCTCGATTTTTTTAAATCGAGGTTTAATAAAAATATGCGAATTAAAACTTATTCTACATTCAAATAAGGATTTAAAGCTTCGGCTAATTCATTGAGCCAATAAAAGCTGTTTTCGAAGTTGATCATTTCGTTCTGAAGGCATTGATTTTCCCTAATAGCACTTATAGCAAGAAGATAATTTGCTTGCCTAATTACCTTAGCCATATCTTTTGGTTCTATCATATGGCTGAAAAAATTCATAAGCCTTGTTTTGGCTTCTTCTGAAAGGTTGTTTGTGTTTGTAATCATAACTCTGTAATTTTAGGAAATATAAAACCCGTGTAGCTAAGGTGTCCTACACTTACAGAAGTGTTACGGTTGTTTCCAATACCGCCACCATACCGCACGGGCAAAAGTTTTTTAGATGTCATGATTCTGTAATTTAGGAAAAGCAAATATAGCAAAAAACCCTTGTAATCAAAGGATTTTCCCTTTCAATAAAAAAGTAGTTAATTTTGATTTTTCCTCCTAGTGCGAACGAATTGTACTATCTGATTTTTTATCTTTTTACTATAATTTGTCCAGTTAGAAAGATTGAGTGCCAAGTTGCAAACGATAAAATGAACTTATCTGTCTGTAATTGATTTTTATTCCAGTCAAAACTTGTGTTCATTTCAACTTTATAAAGTTGATTAGAAGGAATTAAATTAGTTTTCCAGCCTTCAATAATTTTATGTGCAACTTCTCTTGGTTGTAAGTTTTTGTTGATGAGTTTACATTTTATCAATATCATACATTCTAAATTGCCTGTTATTTCAAACTCAATATTTTTAATTATTGATGTGTTAGTTAACCAACTTTCAAGGTCAGTACGAATCTTAAGAAAATCATTAGTATCAGAATATGGCTTAATGTTTTTATCAAGTGTCTTTAGAAAGGTAGAACCATTCCAGTAATTGAAGTCTGGTCTTATTATGCGAGTGATTTTTCCTTTGCCAACTATTTTTGAGCCTTCTCTGGTTTCAAATTCCTGTCCAACAAAAAAATGTCCAATATGAAAGTCAGGACTTAATGTTTGTAAATAAACTTTTACTGTCTCGCCTAGATTACAAGTTTCTTTGTCTATGAATTGCTGTGGAGCATCCCAGTCTTTCCCATTATAGTGAAATTGCCCGCGATAACCATTGTTAACAGCGGTTTTACGTCCTCCTTCTTGTTCAGTCAAGTAATAAATTTCAGCTTCGAGTTGAGGTTCTCTAAGTTTATATTTGTTTGAATTGCTCATTACATCCCCTTCAACTGCTCCAAATAATCTCTTTGGTTTGAAAGTCTTAGGTATTTTATGTTGGCCGCCCAATTTGTCTTTTTCTTTTAACCAATCATAAAATAAATTTTCTCTGGCAACATTAATCACCAAAGGATTTAGCGTCATATTATTATAACGTTTGGCTTCGTAATCGGAGTTTAGGGATTGCAAGGTTTCATCAAGTGCTTTTTGGAAAAGTCCTACATCAGCAGGTTTTTTCTTAAACTCAATCATCCATTCGTGAGCGCCCTTTTCTTTGTCTTGCATAAATATCGGAGCTACAGTGTAATCTATAACTTCAGTATTTGTTAACTGGCATGCTTTGGCAATAGCCTGATCCGTATTTTCGACCATAAGCTCTTCACCAAAAACATTAATATGATGTTTGGTTCTTCCTGTAACACGAATTCGGTATGGATTTAAAGAAGTAAAACGAACCGTATCACCAATTAAATAACGCCATAAACCAGAATTGGTAGTAATTACTATCGCATAGTTTTTATTCAATTCCACATCGGCTAATCGGATTACTTTTTGTTCCGGTTTCCCAAAAGTCTCCATCGGAATAAATTCGTAGAAAATTCCGTAATCTAACATTAGTAATAGATCACTAGAATTATTTAAATCCTGAATGGCAAAGAAACCTTCAGAAGCATTGTATATTTCGTAGTATTTAAAATCTTTTTTAGGTAATATGTTTTTGTATTGTTCTCTGTAAGGAGAAAAACTCACGCCACCATGAAAATAAACTTCCAGATTAGGCCATATTTCAAATAAATTCCCTTTTCCAGAATCTTCAAGAACACGATTCATTAAAACCAACATCCATGAAGGGACACCAGCAAAACTGGTTACATTTTCATTTTTAGTTTCATTAATAATAGCAGCAATTTTAGTTTCCCATTCGCTCATAAGCGACGTTTTATTGCTAGGTGTGCTGCTAAATTCTGCCCAAATAGGCATGTTTTCAATTAATATAGCCGATAGATCCCCAAAGAAAGTATTGTTGTTTTCATAAATTTGAGAACTTCCGCCCAAGCGAAGGCTCTTACCCAGAAACAATTCTGAATCTTCATTATTATTCAGATACAAACACAATAAGTCTTTACTTCCTTTATAATGACAATCCTCTAAAGCTTCATTACTTACAGGGATAAATTTACTTTTAGCGTTGGTAGTTCCGCTAGATTTTGCAAACCATTTTATAGGAGTTTCCCAAAAAACATTTTGCTCGCCTTGGCGCGTGCGCTCAATTAAAGGTTGTAGCTCTTCGTAAGTTGCAATAGGTAACCTTTCAGAAAAAGTTTTATAAGAATTAATTGAAGCAAAATCATATTGTTTACCGATAATAGTATTCTCGGCTGCCAATATTAAATTATGAAGAAGTTCTTCCTGAACTTCATTTGGGTATTTAAGGAAAAGCTCTATTTGATGAATTCTTTGTTTAAGAACCCAAGAGGCAAATGAATTGATTATTGATAGAGGCATGAATGATTTTAGATTTTAGATTCCTGATTTTTTTACTAACGCAAAAAGTCAGGAATTTAAGATTTGAATATCGATAGACAAATACTAACTTTGTCGTTGTATCAAAAATAGTGTTTTTTTACAAACGACAATTCTATTTAGGATAAAGATTCCAATTCAAAAATGGAATTTTAACAATAAAAACTTTAAATTCCTCGAGGTGAGTTTAAAATTTAAAAGTAGCAATCTAAAAATTAAAATTTAATGCAATATCAAGGTGTACTTACAAAGATGCAAACCGAAATGGGGAACCCAATTCAATATTATTTGGTTTTTGAAGACAGTTTTATTAACGTCAATCAATTATTGAATAAAGACATTGAAATCAGTTTTGTAGGCTACCAATGTTTAAATTGTGGTAAGAAGAAAAAAATATTCCGTCAGGGATTTTGTTATGATTGTTTTTACTCAAGTCCGGCTGTTGGTGATTGGATTATGAAACCAGAATTAAGTACGGCACATTTAGGAATCCAAGATCGTGATTTGGTATATGAAGAAAAAGTTCAATTACAACCACATATAGTATATCTGGCTTTATCCAGCGAAGTAAAAGTCGGGGTGACCAGAAAGACACAAGTACCTACACGTTGGATAGATCAAGGAGCAACACAAGCATTGGCAATCGTAGAAGTTCCGAATCGTTATTTGGCAGGAATTACTGAGGTAGCATTAAAGAGCCATTATGCTGATAAAACGAATTGGAGAAAGATGCTTCAGAATAATATCGAAAGCGTTGATTTGATTTTAGAGAAAGCTAAAGTCGAGAGTTTGATTCCAGATGAAGTTCGTGATTATTTCTTTCCAGAGAAAAATGATTTGTATGAAATGCATTATCCAGTTCTTGAATATCCAAAGAAAGTAGCGAGTTTAAGTTTAGATAAAACACCAACTTTTCAAGGAAAACTTACAGGAATAAAAGGGCAGTATTTATTATTTGCAGACGGTACAGTCTTTAATATCCGTGGATCCGAAGGATATGTAGTAACAATAAATGTATAATTCTAAAATTGATATTTAACACATAGAAACATAGATTTAAAATTTAAATAATTTCTAGAAAATCATGATTTTTTCACATAGTGCTATGTGGTTTATTTTGAGTGAAACGTCTTTTTATAATTTGAAAGTTAAGCTATGTTTCTATGTGTTGGAATAATTGAAAGTGTGTATTTATTAGTTTTTTATCGTTGATTCTCTCTCAATAATGAGCGTTGGGAGTTCGATAGTTTGATGTATAACTGGAAGATGTTCTTTAATTTGAGCAATTTCATTTATTAATATAGAAGCGGCACGTTGACCAATATCGTAACCGGGTTGGTCAATCGTGGTAAGCTTTGGCGAAATTACGGTAGACATAAACCAATTGCTAAAACCAAAAACGGCAATTTGCTCTGGAATCTTAATATGCATATCGTTGAGGTATTTTATAATGCCAATAGCTACCAAATCGGTGATGGCAAAAACAGCATCAACGTCTTTATGCTCAGCAACTAGTTTTTGTGCATTGGCATAACCATCTTCAAAATCGGAGTTGTGATCACATAAATAAACCAGTGTAGGATCGTAAGGAATATTATGATCCTCCAACGCTTTTTTATATCCAAGAAAACGATCAATAGAATTTTGGGGAGTATAAGAACCTCTAAAATGAGCAATCTTTTTATATCCTTTATTTATTAAATACGTGACAGCATCATAAGCAGCTTTTCGGTCATTGATAACGACTTTAGAGCAATCTACCAATTTGGCAATTTTATCAAACAATACTACAGGAGTATTCTTTTTTATCGCATCATTAATATGAGAGAAATCATCCGTTTCATTGGATAATGAAATTAAAATTCCATCCACTCTTTTTTGCTGTAGCAAGGCAATCTGCTTTTTCTCCAGCTCATACTTTTCATTAGATTGTAAAATAATTACAAGATACCCTCTGTTTTCTGCTTCGTCGATAATTCCATTTAAGACACTCGAAAAGAAATGATGTACCATAGTAGGGATAACAACACCAAGAGTTTTGGTTTCGTTAGTTCTTAGATTTACTGCATTGGCATTGGGTTTGTAATTCATAGTTTCTACCATTTCAAGAACTCTTGCTCTGGTAGTATCGCTAATATCAGTGTACCCTTTTAATGCTTTTGAAACTGTAGTAACAGAAATTCCTAAAGCAGCGGCAATGTCTATAAGTCTGGTATCATTCATAGAATAAATGTAATAAAACTAATTGATAATTAATTAAATTTATTGAATCGAAAACGTTTTCGGTTAAATCGAAAACGTTTTCGATAAAATACTTCATTGATATAAATAAATAGGCAATAGTTTTACCCTAACTAATAACCTAACCAAATAATAAATCATGAAAAAGTTTAATTCTAGCACAATAACCTCGTTCTGGATGTTATTGCTATTCATTCTTCCAGCAATGATTTTTTCACAAGAAAAAAGCAGTATTTCTGGACAAGTATTCGATGAAAACGGACAATCAGCGCCAGGGGCGAATATCGTTATCCGAGACGTTTCACTAGCGGTGAGTACAGATGCAGATGGAGGATATACATTTTTTAATCTTTCAAGTGGGACTTACATTATTCTTGTTACAAATATTGGATACAAATCAACTCAAAAGAATGTTACTCTTAAAGATGGAGAAAATATAAAAATTGATTTTCATTTAGAAGCCGAATCTCAAAGTCTAAAAGAAGTAGTTGTTACAGGTTCATCAAATCCAAGATCAAAATTAGAATCAAGCATTGCAATTACGACATTAGGAGCAAAAGCTATTGAAAATAGAGCACCAATAAGTACAGCAGATCTTCTTCAGACTATTCCAGGATTTGTTGTAGAAACGTCAGGAGGAGAAGTAGGGAATAACCTTTTTGCAAGAGGAATCCCATCGGCAGGAGCGTACGAATATGTACAAATCCAAGAAGATGGTTTACCCGTTTTTGAAGATGGAGCTTTGCAATTTGCAAATGCAGATAACTGGTACAGACTTGATGAGACAGTAAGCAAAATGGAAGCCGTTCGTGGAGGTTCAGCATCGATTTTTGCTTCGAATGCACGAGGGGGAATTGTCAATTTCATTTCGAAAACAGGACAAAATGAGTTTCAGGGAAGAGCTAAACTTACTGTTGGAGATTATGGATTGTTTCGTACCGATCTTAATTTAGGTGGAGCATTGGTAAAAGATAAACTGTTTTTTAATGTAGGAGGATTTTATAGAGCCGATGATGGAATAAGAAAAACGGGTTTTACAGCAAATAAAGGTGGACAAGTAAAAATGAATCTTGCGTATAAGTTTGATGATGGAGGATATTTGAGATTAAATTACAAAAAACTAGATGATAGAAATACATTCTATTTGCCAATACCATTAAAAAGCAATAACGGAAAAATAGAGGGGGTAGCAGGATTTGATCCAAATTATGGAACGTTGACTTCAGCAAACTTTTCTCGTTTAAGTGTGCCACAATATGGAGGAGGAACTTTTAAAGCCGATTTAGAAAGACGGAGTTCATCCAGTTGTTGATGCTATTGGAGCTGAGTTTAAAAAGAAAATAGCAGATAAAGTTACCCTGAAAAATCCATTCAGAAGTACTAAAATAGATTTGAATTACAATGCAATTTATAGTAGCGGTGGACCTTGGACACAAGCTGGTTATGCAACAGATATACAAAAATTAGCCCCAGCAAACACAGGAGATTTAAGTTATACATACGTAGATAATAATGCAGCATTAGATCCAAATGCATTAATTATGAGAGCAGATCATTGGTACATTCATAAACAAATGGACAATTTTGCTAATAACTTGTCTTTTAATTTTGATTTAAAACCAGTGAATCTTACAGTTGGGTATTATTACTCCAATTGGAAATCAAATCAATACTGGAATTGGAGTAATTACTTGGTAGATGTTACTGATAATCCAAGATTAGTAAACGTAAACAATACTGCAAGCGGAATAGCACATACATGGAATGGAATAGAAAGAATTACGTGGTTAGAAAGAGATGCACAAACAAAAGGGAAGTTAAATGATTTTTATGTTGATGCCGAAATTCAAGCTACAGACAAACTAACGTTTAACGCTGGGGTGAGATACGATAAAAATGTGTATTCCGGATACAGAGATAATGCACGTTTTGATGCTGAAAATTTAGGAGTTTTGGATAATAACACAGCAGATGATGCAGTAACTACAATACAAGGCAATCCATATACGTATTGGAGATATGATGTGAGTGAACTCTCTTATACAGCAGCAGGGAATTATAAGTTTAATGAAAATATGGCTTCTTATTTAAGATATAGCCATGGTTTTAGATCACCAATCGAAGAATCATTTTATGACAATGCCAAAAATTTGAGTAAACTAGAAAATACTTTTGTAAACCAATTAGAGTTGGGGTATAAATATACTAATTCTTTCCTTTCGGTAAATGCCAACTTATTTCATATGAATTTAAAAAATGTTGCTTTTACAGATATATTAGCAGATGGGTCATCTGAAAATAAATTTGCGGATGTAAACAATTTAGGATTAGAAGTAGAAACAAATCTAAGATATAGTATTGCTAGATTGAACTTCAATTTTACAGTTCAAAATCCAGAGTATGATAATTTTACAGGCCAAAACACTGATGGAAGTACTTTTAATTTTAACGGAAACACTGCTCGTAGAATTCCTAAATTCTTTTGTGTAATAAGACCAGAGGTTGATATAACAAAAAGATTATCAGGGTATGCTCAATATTCTTATTTTGATAAAAAATATACAAATCAGGATAATAAACAAGTTTTGCCAGCCTTTAAAGAAGTTGGAGCTGGTTTAAGCTACACTGTTAATAATTTACGATTCGCTGTTGATGGAACTAATTTGTTCAACGAGATTGGTTTGACAGAAGGCAATCCTAGACAATCAACATCAGATACAGATGTATTTTTGGCAAGACCAATTTTAGGACGAGCATTTAGATTTTCTGTAGCAATTAACTTTTAGGTTCTCTCGTAAAGAAGCCGAGACACAAAGAAAATAATTTGTAGAAACTTTGCGACTTAGCGTCATTGCGAGATTATATAGATGTAGAGTTTTTATTAAAATAAATCCGTTGGGGTGTAATTACTTCGTCTATTCGCTTTACTGGGTCACAAAAGCTTAATCAAACACATAGAAACATAGATTTTATGTGTAAAAAAGAATACAAAAAGAAATACATTTCTTTCGCATAGCTAACTCTGCGCACTTTAAATAAATGAAATGCCTTATTTTTAGCTAAAAAGACTATGTTTCTATGTGTTAAAATAATTACACCCAACGGGTTAAAATAAATAAAATATTGTGTTTTTTATTATACTCGACGAGTATTAATTAGTTCAGCCGAATGCTGTTTTAATAACAGCATTTGGTTTTTTGTTACATTCGTTAGTAAATCAATAGGTTAAGATGAAAAAAGCAGGAATAACAGCAGTATTATATCTCAATTACTTTGTATTTGCAATATTACTGAACAGCGTTGGGATAGTAATTTTAAAAGCGCAAAAAAATTATGGCGTAAACGAATTACAAGCTAGTATTCTAGAAGCTTTTAAGGATTTACCAATCGCAATTGTTTCATTTTTAATAGCTTCATTTTTACCAAGAATAGGTTATAAAAAAGCAATGCTTATGGGGTTAGGATTGGTGACTTTTGCTTGCATTGCTATGTTTTATGGTAATTCGTTTAATTATGCCAAATTGCTTTTTGCAACCGTTGGAGTTTCTTTTCACTAATAAAAGTATCGGTTTATTCGCTTATAGGCACAGTAACGGAAAATCAAAAGGAGCATAATGCATTAATGAGTAGTGTTGAAGGTGTTTTTATGATAGGAATTGCATTGGCCTATTTTTTATTTCCTGCATTTAATACTGATGCTAATCCCGATTCTTGGCTTAATGTGTATTGGTTTTTGGCATTGTTAACATCACTATCATTTGGTTTTTTGTTTTTTATAAAAATAGAAAAACCAGTAGAAATTCAAGGAGCAAATCTTGCTGATGATTTTGTACAAATGATTAAGCTGATGGCAAAATCATTGGTGATTGTTTTTGTAGTTAGTGCTTTTTTGTTTGTAATGATAGAACAAGGAATCATGTCTTGGTTACCAACATTTAATGATAAAGTACTTCACTTATCCGAAAATAACAGCATAATGATGGCTAGTATTCTAGCTATTTCTTTAGCAGTTGGGCGAATTCTAGCAGGTGAAATTACCAAAAAAATAAACTGGATTTGGGTACTGAGTTTCTGTATAATATGTGCCATGCTTATTGTAATTTTTGTATTGCCAAAAGCAGTAGGACTAGAGGTGAAAACGATCCATTCCTTTAGTGAAATCCCATTAATAGGTTTCGCATTTCCGCTTGTAGGATTATTTATTGCACCTATTTATCCGTTACTCAATTCGGTTATATTAAGTGCTTTGCCTAAAAAACTGCATAGCTCAATGACAGGATTAATCGTAGTGTTTTCAGCACTGGGAGGTACAATAGGCTCAAGAATAATCGGATGGTTATTCCAAAATCAAGGGCCACAAAATGCATTTTATTACACCTTGATTCCAATGTCATTATTATTGGTCTCATTCTTTATATTAAAAAAAATAACGACTAAAAATGAAATTTAAACTAAACATAAATCAGACGTTACAGCGGTTATTGGCACAAGAAGATACGGATGGTGATAAAAAAATTACGGTAGATGATAAAGGACCTAAAAGTTTTTTATTGGAAGACGAAAACGGAAATTCTTTAAATGTTGAAGGAACTTATTATCTGTCTAATTTATTACAGGAATTGGCACTGTCTAAAAAAAACAATTCAGAATTTACAGAAATAAATAGCTCCGAAATAATAGAGAACCCAGTAAGCCGTATTTCTAGAAAAATAAAAGATTTGTATTGGAACGGATTAACGAGGACTATTGATGCCAAAGGAGTTGCTAAAATTGTAGAAGATGAAAAGATAGAAAATGCAATTTCTTATTTGTATGTTCCTGCTACAGATGCTGTAGCTTTTGAGTATTTTAAAGAGTTAGAGAAATCTATTCCTAAATTAAAAGTGGTTCAGCTAGCCAATGATATTTCATCAGAATATGTGCTGACTTTAAACAAAAAGCCAGGGATTTTAGCATTGGCATTGCAACAAGAAAATAATGAGATAAAAGGGATTCCATTTGTGGTTCCTGGCGGTCGATTTAATGAAATGTATGGTTGGGATAGCTATTTTATTGCTATAGGACTTTTGTTAGATAATAAACTAGAATTAGCTATTGGAATAGCGGAGAATTTTAAATATCAAATTGATCATTACGGAAAAATTCTAAATGCAAACAGAAGTTATTATTTAACTCGAACGCAACCACCTTTATATACTTCTTTAATTGTCGCCATTGCAAAACAAGAAAAAACAAAAAAAGATTGGATAGCAAGACACCTTCATACTGCGATAAAAGAATATCAATCGGTTTGGATGGAAGAAGGAAAGCGACTTACCTCAAATGGATTAAACCGATATAAAGCTGAAGGAATTGGACTTCCGTTTGAAGTTGAGGTAGGGCATTTTGATGATGTTTTGGAAAAATATGCACAGTTACATAAGTTGCCTTTAAGGGAATTTGAGAAAAAATACCTTGATAGAGAAATTACTGATGCAAGTCTAGATGCTTATTTTGTGCATGATCGTAGTATGAGAGAAAGTGGTCATGATACAACAAATCGATTTGTAAATGTTTGTGCTGATTTAAACACGATAGATTTAAATAGTTTGCTTTATAAATATGAAACCGATATTGCTTTCTTGATTGAAACAGAGTTCGATAATCATTTTGTAGATGAAAAACACACAACATATTCTAGTGAATATTGGAAAGAAAAAGCAGCTCTAAGAAAAGAAAAAATTAATGAATTGCTTTGGGATAAGGATGCAGGGATTTATTACGATTATAATTTTATAAAGAATGAACCACACCAATTTGATGCAGCAGCAACATTTTATCCGCTTTGGGCAAAATTATGCAGCAAAGAACAAGCAGAAGTTTTAGTTAAAAATGCATTGCCGAAATTTAAATTAAAAGGAGGAATTGCAGGAAGTACTAAAGAAGCAATAGATGACCTAGATGTAAACTCACCACAGCGACAATGGGATTACCCTTTTGGATGGGCGCCACATCAAATGTTTTTATGGGAAGGATTACTGAACTATAATTATGTAAATGAAGCTCAGGAAATGATTTATCAATGGTTATGGCTTATTACTCGAAATGCAGTAGACTATAATGGGACTATTCCGGAGAAATTTAATTTAGAAACCAGTTCCCTTAAAATATTTGCCGAATATGGGAATGTAGGTACGGCATTCGATTATATTACCGAAGAAGGTTTCGGTTGGATGAATGCTTCATATCAGCTTGGATTGAGTATTTTAAAAACAGAATTAAAAGGGGAGTTAGATAAACTAACAGATCCTGATACCTTGTTTTAGTAATAAAAAAAGCCTAAAAATTAATATTTTTAGGCTTTTTAAATTTAATGATATGGCTTTATGGAGTCGTTGCAGGCTCTTCTTTTTCTTTTCTTAAACAAACCGTTTAATAAATCGGCAGCTTTATTTACCTGTTCGGTAGTTTTTTCTTTATTAGCAGCGCCAGCTTTTGTAGTATCTTTTGATTTGGTGTTTTTATTAATCAAATCCGTTAAAGCAGTAGTACCTTGTTTAGTTAGTTTCTCTTTTTGCTGATTAACCAATTGTGTAGTTAAATTTGTAACGGCACTTTTCATATCGGTAGAAACTTTCGGGTTAGAGAAATTCCCACTAATTAATGCGTTAATCGGAATGCTTTGCAATTTGGCAGCATCAGCAGGAGACATTTTAGCTAAGAAAGCATTTGCTTCAGATCCTAGATATTTAGCTGGAACATCAAGTTTTACGTTGTAGTTCATTGTTTGGTCAAAACCATGCGTTCCACCAACAGTAATTTTAATGTCTTGATATTTAATGTCAAACGGTTTTACGTTAACTTTCCCGTTGTCAAAAGTTAAGGCTGCTTTAATATCGTTCAAATTTACTTTATTCATATCAATGAATTTAATGTTTGAAGTCAAAGCATTTAATACCGTCGAATTTTTAGCATTTACAGTAGTCGAAAGTAATTGTCCTATCAAATCTCCTGAAATTGATTTTAAATCAGGAGTTAGTTCGGTAGCATTTAGATTTCCGTTAAGTTTTATAGTCGAATTTAATTTACCATTGATAATTCCTGCAATAGGAGCAATTTTTTTCATCATGTCTAATTGCGTAAAAGTTTGCGCAATATCAACTTGATTAAAGCCTAAATTCATATTAAAAGTAGGAACTTTTTCTTTTGTAGAAATAGCTCCATTTAGTCCAATAGTTCCACCAAAAATAGATGTTTTAAAGTTCTCTAAAGTTGCTTTTTCATCTTTTACAATTATTTTTCCAGCAACATTGGTTAGTTTTAAATTGTCATATAAAACCGTATTTGCTTTTGCAGTTAATGTACAATTTAAGAAAGCTGGGATTTTCATTGCTTCAGCAGGTTTGCCTTTTGCTTTAGAATCTGTTTCTGTTTTAGCTGGTGCAGGTTCTCCAGTAGTCATAAAATCATCAACAGCCAATTGGTTTGAATTCATATTGAAATTTCCTCTTAACTCTTGTTTTTTAAACATAAAACCATAGAAATTTTCGAGAACACCATTTATGCTAAGGTCACTTTTTCCAGTTGTAGCATCAAATTGTTTTAAGTTAATTGTACTTGGGGTAAACTGAACCAAAGCAGTGCTAATATTCATTGATTTGTTGTTCTCATCAGTATATTTAAATCCAGATAAGCTCATAGTACCAGCATTTTTAATGTTTTGATATTGACTTTTTTCAACTGAAGCCATATCAAAATTGGTAGTTACATCGGCTTTTAAAATACCAGATAAAGGTTTATCCATCTTTATAGGATATGCCTTTAGAAAGGTTAGCTCAATTAATCGTTCCTTTCAAGGCTACATATTACAATAGGGTTTACAGTAATGTTCTTGATATTTGCTTTAGCACTAAAACATCCCTGATCAATTTTGAATGAAAGTTTATCTAAATTTACATAAGTGTCATTTAAAATCCCCGTTTCATTTATAATCTTAGTATCAATTACAATGTTTTGAACCGATTTTGGTAAGTTCGGATATTTAAATGAAGCATTGTTTGATGCAATTGCAATATTAAATTTAGGAACTGTAGTATCTGAATATAATCCTTTGGCAAATCCAGCAACAGTAAAATCTCCAGTAGTTTTTACACCATCTAATCCAGATGCATAAGCAGAAGGAATTAATCCTAAGAAATTTGTAAAACGATGAGGTTGGAGTTTAAACTTAAGTCATATTGTTGCCCCTCTTTAACCATTTGGATAAAACCATCAAACTCTAATGGTAATTGATTAATCAGCGCTTTGTTTTCTTTAAAGGTATATTTGCTTTTCTCTAAATCGATACCTAAAACTGCATCAAGAGTCAACGATACATTTTTCATGTAATTGATCTTGTCCATATCCAAAGAGACTTTGGCAGTCGATTTAGTTGTTAAGTCCAACTGCGAAGCTGTGAAATCCCCATTTCCTTCATGATTCAAACTATCGATAACCATTTTGATTTTGGATCTTTGATCAAAATATCTAAAAGTAAAATTTTCAATTTTGTACCCTTGGATTTTTAAAGAAAGTGGTTTGCTAACAGTTTCGTCTTTTTTAGATTTGTCTTTTTTTTATAGCAATGTCAAAATTCCCAACACCATTTTTATCGAATATAATATTGATTAATCCATTTTTGGTATCAATACCTTGAATGCTTAGAGGTTCGTCTTTTCCTTTGAAAAGTTCTTTAATACTCATTTTTAAATTCAATTCACCTAATGAAACTAAAGTGTCACCTTCAAAAGGAGCTTTGTTGATAATCACTAGTTTTTACTCTATAGAAACATTAGCATTCGGGGAAGTTTTTAAACAAACTCAAATCAGCATCTACAAAACTAACTTTAGCATCAACACTTTCATTGATAGCCTCAGATTTTTGGCTTTTATCTGGTCTTTAAAAAAATAAGGAATTGCAAACAACGATGCAATTAGTAAAACGATTACTATTCCTGCGATTTTTATAATTTTCTTTACATTCATATACTGAGTTGTTTACGTTCAAGATTTCAGGTTGTTTTTATACCTGCTACTTGCAAAAATAAACTTTTATGCGTGATTCTCTTTGTAATTTTATCATAAAAAGAAACTTAAGCACATTCATTTGTAAGCTTTGTCTTCAGTTTAATCTAAAAAAAATAGCCTACTACATATCGAGGGGCTGAGATGAGTAAGCTATTCAAAAAAATAACAGGGTAATATTGTTATAAATTCTACTAGCGTAAAATGTCTTAAAAGCTTGTATAACTAACCTTGCAATATTTTGCTAAAGTAGCAACAAGATGCGCTTAAGATGTGTTACCAGTAAATTAAACCTGAGTTAACTTTAAGCGATTATATATAAAATAAAAAATCCGTTTAAGTTAGACTCAAACGGATTGTAATATGTGATGAAGTTGTAATTATTGAATATTAATTTGAAAGGGCATCATTGCTTGTACTCCTTTTTTATTTTGTAATCTTTTTACTTGTTCGATAATAAAATAATTTTCTTCACCTATTTCTTCTTTAATGAAATTCTCTTTTGATTTTGCAAAAGGTAAACCTTGCAACATATCATTAAATTTCTTTTCGTATTCAGGATAGTTTTGTGTGCTGTAGTCTTTTATTTTGGCAAGAGTTGCAGCTTCAGCTATCGCATCATTTAGGCCTCCAATTTTATCTACAAGACCAATTTTAAGGGCTTCAGAACCAGTCCAAACTCTTCCTTGTGCAATAGCATCAACTTGATCAAAAGTCATTTTTCTTCCTTCGGCAACATGAGTTACAAAAGTTTTGTAAATATGTTCAACACTTTCTAAGGTTACAGCTTTGAAGTTTTCATCCAAAGGTACAAACGGACTATAGTTGGCAGCATTTACGTGAGTTTTTACTTGTTCAGTATTAATTCCTAGTTTGTTTGCCAAAGGAGTGAAATTTGGTAGTACTCCAAAAACTCCAATAGAACCAGTTATTGTATTGCTTTCTGCAAATATTTTATTAGCATTACATGCAATATAATATCCTCCAGATGCTGCATAGTTACCCATAGAAACAATTACAGGTTTTACTTTTTTAGTTAATTCTACTTCTCTCCAAATCAAATCAGAAGTTAAAGCACTTCCTCCTGGACTATCAATTCTAAGTACAATTGCTTTTACATCTTTGTTTTTACGGGCTTCCTGTAAAGAACGGCGCATAGATCCTTCACCAATAACGGTTACATCTCCTTCGCCACTCTGAATTTCT
>NZ_JBXBAV010000094.1:0-21449 GCF_056783245.1 Flavobacterium sp. TC780
AAGGTTAATACATGCTCCTGTTGTTAGGGAGGCAGCACCTGTTTTAAAATTTTTCAAAAGCCGAAGCAAATTCTGGATTTTCGGCTAATTGTTTTTCAAAACCATTTTTTTCTTCAACAGTCATCTCTCCCTGAAGATATTAATCGAATAATATATAACGTTCTTCGTTCATGGCTACTTATTTTTTTAGAGATTTAAAGTTTTTACTTTCCTGAATCCACTCGGTTAACTGACCAATACAAAGCGATTTTTTTTTGCGAACATAGCCATAAGTCACATTTAGTTTCTCGGCCACTTCTTCCATCGATTTTATTGTAAAACTCAGTTTTAGTAATTCTTGACATTTGTCTCCTAACTCCTGAAACATAATATCAAACAGTTGTTGCTTTTCTTCAAATTCTTCGGCTTGATCAACCAGTTCGTTTGCAGATTCATTTATAGATGCAGCATCCTCATTAATTGTTACCCCTTTATTCGATGTTTTTTTTAATTCATTCAACCACTTTCTTTTACATAAAAAAAAAAGTAAGCATCAAATGGGCAAGTCAATTGTAAGACATTGGCTTTAGCCTGATTAAAAAGCAAAATCATTATTTCCTGAACTACATCTTGCGCCTGATCTCTATCACCAGAATTATTCATTACATATGAAACCACTTTAGGAACAAACTTTTTATAGATAGATTGTATAACCGCCGAATCATTTACAGCAAGCCCTTCGATATACATTTGATCCGGATGAATTTTAGATTGGCTCATAAAATGACTTTTTAATTAGCTAATGTAAAAAAAATCTAAAAACAAACTTCACATAAAGGGGTAACAATTGCAAAATCAAGTTGATATACAAAAACACGAATCTTTTAAAACAATTAAAAAATTAAGAGAAATGGAAAGTTATCAATTTATAAACGAGAAAAATTTAGAGCAATTTCATAAGATGCTTTCTAACAAAGTTGAATTGGTTTTATCATTATTGAGCATAACGAAAAGTTACCATATGTCGTTTTATCCAAACAGAAAAAAGAAATAAACGATTCCCTACATCTATTCTTTACCTGTATCACTTTAGGCTTATGGTCGATTGTTTGGTTTTATCTAATCATCACCCTTTCTAAAGAAAAAAAATATTCTTGTTGCCTTAGATGAGATGGAAAATCTATTTGAAGAAAAATGTCTTGATAAATAAACCCGAAACAAGGGTAACAATTATTCACTCTAAAACATCTATTACTATAAAAACCCTTTAAAACTAGAAATCATGAAAACACTACCAACTTTAATATTATGTATCACCGCTTTTACAATTGTAAGTTGTGATAATGACAATGACCCAACAAATAATGTTTGCGACTCAACCTATGTCTCTACACTTATTACAACTGCTTTTACAACTGCAAACGGATATGATGATCTTACAACAATGGATCTGGAAACACACGAATATACAATCCAGATTAATGCCAATGGAGAAATTTGCACCATAGGATATCAAAATCCAACCACTTACACAGGTGGTTATACTATGGAAGTTACAAATACAACCACTAGTACCTCCTATACAGGCGTTCATATTTTCTCTCAAACCACATTAGATTATCAATCTATAACTCCAGTACCAGTGAGTTTAGGTGATATTATTACCGTAAAAAGAACAATTTTGCCTGGTTACACAGTACTTAATCAAACAGTAGGACGTATTTTAAGAAAAAACAATTTTACAACAGTGCCCTATACTAAGCACAAGGTAATGTCGTTTCTTAAGTTCCAATTTTCATGGTGCCGGAGGTCCAGTTCCTAATTATGCACAACCTTATATTGCCCTTGGTTTTAAAGTAATTTAAAAATAAACCAAAAACAGGGGTAACAAATTTTTAACCCAAAACATTTATTACTATAAAAACCATTAAAACTAGAAATCATGAACACAAATTTTAAAACAATCGGACTTTTATTCTTAGCAATAATCACTTTTGTAAGTTGCGATAATAGCGATGACAACAGCGACGCAGGCAATCTTGTTTTCCCACCATCTGCCGCAGCATTTAAAAGCATTAGCTCAAAAGGAGTTAAAAAAAATACACAAAACTTTACCATCACAGCCGGAACAGGTATTGTAACCCTTACTTCTGCCAAAGGAGTTAAACTAAGCATTAACGGAGATTGCCTTACCAAGAACGGAAATCCTGTAACTGGAATAGTCGATATCGAATACGTAGAGCTTTTTGACAAAGGCAATATGCTTATCACAAACAAACCTACAATGGGAATTATGCCTGACGGAAAGAAAAACTTATTGATCTCAGGCGGAGAATTCTTTATTAAAGCCACACAAGGTGAAGTAGGCTTAAAACAACTTGTAGCATGAACGTGATTCTCCTGCAAGCTTAACTAATGGTATAGATAATGCTATGACTTTGTGGAAAGGAATAATCGATGATAAAGGAGAATTAGCATGGGAACAACCTAAACCAGATGCTGCTGGAAATGGAGGCAAAGATGGGGTTCAGGCAGAAGGAGGTAATTATTATGTACATTTCGGAAGCTTCGGCTGGACAAACGTAGATCGTTTTTACAGTGACCCAAGACCTAAAACTACGCTATTGGTAAAAGCTCCAGAAGGATACACCAACATAAATAGTGCAGTTTCTGTCTCTTACGATGGCGAAGGAACAAATGCCCTTGCAAAACTAGACACCTATACGCCTGCAGGATTATTCAGCGAACACTACGGACAAATACCTATCGGACTTGCTTGTCACGTAATTTTTGTTACCGAAGAATAATGGCCAATGGCGTTACGCTATCAAAGCAGTCACAGTTGCTGCCAATGATGTTTATACTTTTATTCTTAACCAAACAACTGTCGGCACCGAAGCCCAGCTGATAGCCGCAATCAATGCTATTCAGTAACTTACAAAATATTTTTTAAGAAAAAGTGGGTGATTTGCTCATCACTTTTTTTACATTTAATCCAGTTTTAAGATTTAATCCTGTGATTTTAAGAAGCTAATCCTGCTTCCCGATAGCTATCGAGACGTATAATATTTTCCTTCCTAAAGAAGTCAGAAAAAGGATTTCCACTGCTATCAGGGCTAAAAAACAATAGTTATGAAACCACTATCATCTATTTTCTTTATTCTATTTTCTATTCTCTCAATAGGACAAACCAAAGTAAAAGATACCATAACCCGAAGAGCCATCATTGGTTACAATCAAAACGGAAATCTAGGGTAAGTTTCAAACCCGAGATACCTCCCATTAATTCCTATTGCCGGAGCACCAAAACCGAGCTATTCTTATTTATGGGAACTTGGCGACGGACATTACAGTAAACAAGCTGAACCCAAACATGTTTATAAAAACAAAGGAACATACACCACAAAACTTGCTGGAACCAACAACTACGATAACGGAAAACCTCCAGCAACACGACCTAAAAAAGTTGCCATTAATGACATTACCGACAACAATTATAAAGATATTGCTTCTATAGCTGATCAAAACGGATTTGCAATCCTAAAAAATTGTGACCCAATTCCAGATCAGGAAATGGTCGTTGTAGTAAGCTACCAAAATCTGGAAAACTATGTTTCTAGCGGAAAACTCTATCTTTTTTACAACGAAAAACAATTCAAAGACAATAATTTCCAATTGGTCGATTTCCGAACTTACGCTGGTGAACGCGAAGTAAGAGAAAATACAGTCGCTTCCGTCAATGATCTTGATGATACCAAATCCTATTTGGCTTCGACCGAAAACAGCATTAGAACCAAAAAATACCGAAATACAGCCATCGAAGAAGATCTCGATGCATCATTATTAGAAGCAAATAAAATCTATCATAATGTTTCAGTTCTAGAATTTGACGATGCTAATCCGAATGAAACCCGAAATGTATTTTACACTTTCAAGACTACTCCCGAAATGATTAAAGATACCAGCGCAACTGTAACCATGCGAGGAATATTTGTACCAAACCGAAGCTACAAAAATCATAAAATAAAAAATCTGGAAATGGAAATTGTGACTTCTCATGATCCAAATAAAATGGGATCTAACGGAAGTTTTATGAATTACAGATTGGTGCGTTTTAAAAGAGTCAATTTTAAAACCCGTTTCCAAAATAATGGTGAAGGTCCAGCAAGAATGATCCGACTCGAAACCGATATTCCTGATATGTTCGACAAAAAAACATTTCAGATAGAAGATATGTACCCAAAATGCCCTATTTGTCCCAAAGACGAAATCCCTACAACAAGTTGTCTCGATACAATAATCAAAAAAAATCAAATCTTCTTTACCTTCAAGAATATTTATTTACCCGGAAGTGAACAAAAAAATGTAAAAGAAAAAGACAGTACCAAAGGTTTTGTCAAATATTCTATGAAGTTTGGCGATGACTTTCATAAAGTAAAAACCCGAAGTCGAACCGCCATAATATTTGATAAAAACGAACCAATTATTACCAATTATGCTACTACCCGATTCCTGCCCGGAATATCAATTGGCGCAAAAGCAGGTTATAATCTATATCCCGATTTAGATAAATCGACTAGTTATTTTGTAGGTGCAACAATTTCACCTTTTAAATCCTATCGCTTTTATTGGCAAGCCGAATGGCTCAATGCGATAAACAAATACGAAAGTGGCGTCACAACAAGAGAAGGAATTGGTATAAACCCGAATGGGATGAAACAATTTCAACGCATAACAAACAGTACCGAAAATAAAAACGTCAACTGGGAAGTCCCCGTTCTTATTCGGTATAATATTAATAATTACATTGGGATTGGAGCAGGTTTACAGGCCAATATTAATGTTTCGCAAGAGCAAACTCAAACAATAAAAACAGAAACTTTTGAAGGAGGAACCGATCAGTTCTTAATGGACACTAAAACAGAATCAAATACAATAAAAAACTCATTCACAGGATTTAAAACAGGCATATTATTTGACTTAACAGCTGGTTTTGCCAGAATAGGCCCAAGTCTGGGAGCGCGTTATGTAATAAACTTTGAGCAAAATTTTAATTATTTTCAGTTTTATGGGATTTGGAGATTTTAGAGTTATTCCACGAAGTTACACGAAGGCTTGCACAGAGATACACAAAGAAAAAGGTCTGCGAAGCTTTGCGAAACAACATTTTTACACAAACCTTTAAATTCCTTTACGAAACAAAAACATCTATGAAAAAACGATATTGCTATATCTTATTCTTCACAACGATAATGCTATTCGGGCAACGCCAGGAAGACAGAATATATCTTGCAATTGATTCTTTTATAGCAAATCCTTCTGCGAAAGCATTACAAAATCTAACAAATACCGAAAATATTTTCTGGAAAAAACCAAATCCTAAGTCCAAAGACGAATTAGTGGCAATAGTAGTTTTAAACTGTAACAAAGCCTATTATGAAAATCAGTTTGGACAAACAGAAAAAGCGATTACCAGTTATGAAAAAGCTGGCAGATTTATGAGAAAAACAAACTAAAAGAGTATGATATTATCGAGTATTGCCTGAAACCTTTAGGCAATTTATATACCGTTTTGGGCGATTATGATAGTGCCGAAAACACCATAAAACAATATTTTTATATTGTAAATACATCTAATAATTATCCCGAAGCTCAGAAACAAAAATTTGCAGCAATTCTTAATTTATCAAATGTATATCAGAGTTCTGGTAAAATTTCTTTGGCAATTGAATTGTTAGAAAGTACCTTAAAAACGGAACAATTATCAAATGCTCAAAAAGGAATTTTATGGAATAATCTTGGGAATAGTTATTTATTGAGTGCTAATGAATTTATCGTTAAATCGAATGCCTATTCTAATACAGAAAAAGCATTTGAATCGGCTGTACAATATTTAAAAAACGAAAAAGGTCAATCGGAAACTTTATCCAATTCTTACCGAAACTTAGCAGCTTTAAACAGACAATGGCAACGATTTGAAATTGCAAATTCATATTTAGAAAAAGCAGAAAAATTATTTTTAGAGAAACACCAAACCAACAACCTCGTAAACTAACCAAGTTATATATGAAAAAGCGTTGTTGCTTTTTGATGAAGGAAAATATGATGAAAGTGCAAAACAAGTTCAGGCTATTTTTAAAATCCTGATTCCGAATTATAATTCAAAAAACACATTACCAAATCAAAATCAATTGTATGCCGAAACGGTCTTGATTGATGTTCTGGATTTGCAAGCAGAAATCTTTTCTAAACAAAATCAATCCAAAAAAGCACTCGAAGCATTTAGTCTTTCTTTTGATATTGAAGATTTACTAATGAATGTTTTGGTTTATGAAAACTCTAAAATCATTACACAAATACGAACACGAAATCGTACCGAAAAATGCATTTCGATTTATGATGAACTGTTTAAAAAAGAAAACAAAATTAGAATATACGGGAAAAAGCTTTTCAATTATCAGAAAGAAGCAAATCGGGTATTTTAAAAGGATATAGATCGAATATTAAAACCGCTACTGCAGAAGAGAAATCTTTATTACAACAGCTTCAAAACTTAAACAATGCAATTTTAAAAGAACAGCAAAAAGGAGATTTAGCTACTATTTCTAACATTAATTCGGCAATAAAAAAACAAAACGAATTAATGCTTTCGCTGAAGAGAATCCAAACCAAAAACCTCAATTATATTCCTGAGAATTGTGATACGAAAGCGCTTTTATCAAAACTGGAAAAAGATAAAGCCGTAATGGTTTACTATTTTGTGGGCTTGGAAGAAATCTATTATTTCACATTACAAGATAAAAAAATTGCATTGAACCATTTTAACATCACCGATACAGCAATGCCTCAAATTATGGGATTCATCGAATATTTCGGTAATTCAAACAATATTAATAATGACATTTCTGGATATAACAGAATCGGAAAAAAAGTTTTTGATATACTGAAATTACCCAAAAATGCTGTTTACAAAAACCTCATTATTATTCCCGATGGAATCCTTAATTTCTTACCATTTGAAGCTTTGATTACTCAGGAATCCAGCACAACAAATTTTGCCAAAATGCATTATTTACTCCATGATTTTAAAATTGCCTATAACACTTCAGCTAGTAATTATCTGAATTCAAAATCAGTTTCAAAATCAGAAAAAACTGTTTTAGGGATTTTCCCTGTTTTCGAAAAAACTGCTTATGAATTGACTTATTCGAAGAAAGAACTGGAATCAATTCAGAGCAATTTTAAAGGGAAATATCTAGAAAACTCAGATGCCAGTTTTTCTAACTTTAAAAATAATGCAAACCAATATTCGATTTTACATTTGAGTACACATGCTTCTTCAGGCGATGTCGAAACTCCGGCAAGTATTAAATTTTACGATCAAGAAATCCTGTATTCAGAATTGTACAATCTTACACTCAATCCCGATTTAGTGGTTTTAAGTGCTTGCGAAACAGGAATCGGAAAATTATATAAAGGCGAAGGTGCCATGAGTATTGCGAGAGGTTTTCAGTTTGCGGGAGCTCAAAACTTATTGTTTTCGTTATGGAAAGTAAATGATTATACCACATCGGTTTTTATGAATGACTTTTATAAAAATATAAAAAACAATGTTCCGTATTTTGAAGCCAATACCAATGCAAAGCTTGATTTTTTAAACAACAAATCGATTCCTAATGCCAAGAAATCTCCTTATTACTGGAGTTCTTTTGTGTATTATGGTTCAATTTCTCCCGAAGAGAAATCTTCAAATTATATGCTATACATCATTAGTTTTTTGGCAGTAATTGGTTTATTTTTGATATTCAATCAGTACGGAAAATGGAAAACCTTCACAAAGTTCTCAAAAAAGAGAAATACAAAAAAATAAAATTCAAAGTTACCAAAACACAACACCTTTTAATTAAAGCTAAAATCAATGGTATTTCCGGAAACTTCATATTAGATACTGGTGCATCTAATACTTGTGTAGGTTTTGAAAGTATTGAGCGTTTTGCATTGGGTGCTGAAGCTTCTAAAACTAAAGCTGCAGGTGCGGGTGCTACAGGAATGCTTACTCAAACAGCATCTAACAATATATTACAAATTGGTTCTTGGAAAGATTTGGATTTTGCCTTAGTAATTTTTGACCTTTCGCACGTAAACGAAGCCTTACGACAATACAAAGCCAGACCTGTTCATGGAATTATAGGAGCTGATGTTTTACTTCAAGGCAAGGCGATTATCGACTATTATAATCATTATGTATATCTGCAATAAAAAGAGGCTAGTTTAAATACATAAACTAACACGAATTTCACTAATTATCACTAATTCGTTCGTCGAAATAATTTCGCAAACTAATTAAACTAACAGAAAAGTCACAATACTTTGCCGAATGAATCTCTCGCCAAGTCGCAAAAGCGCAAAGAAATCATACCAAAACGTCGCCTTTGATAACAGAAACTCATTTATTTTCAAAAATTATATCATTATAAATACACATTTAATTAAAATTCAGATTTTTAAGTATATTTGTTTCAAAATTTAACAAACCGATACGTATGAAAAAAACTTTACACTATCTATTCTTTTTACTTACATCCTTTAGCTTTTATGCACAAATTAGTATAGTTAGCCCCATTGTGCATTGCGATGGAAATACTTTATTTGATTTAACCAGTCGAGAACCAGAAATAATTGGAGATTTAAATCCTGCCGAAACTACAATTAGTTATCACCTCAGTAACTATGATGCTAGTAGGGACGCTTATCCAATTCCAAATCCAACTTCGTTTCAGAGTACAGGTGCATCAACTAGTATTTATGCTCGAATTATTAATAACAGAAGTTTTAGCGCTACCATAAAATCTTTCCTTTTAAACGTTAACCGTTCTCCTCTTGTCTTAAATGCTACCATTAAATATTCAGGATGTTACAAATCAATAATAACCTTAAATGCTTCAGGTGGCACCTTTCCATATAAGTATTCAAAAGACGGAGTTAACTATCAAATAGAGAGCTATTTTTATAATATGACCCCAGGAACTCATACGATATACACCAAAGACTCTTATGGCTGCACCGCTTCAGCGATTGTAGTTGTACAAGATATAACGATTCCCCTTTAGAAGCGAAGACACTAAATACTATGGCTAGATGTAATGGTGATTCCAGCGCAGAAATAATGTCATATGTATCTGGAGGAACTCCGCCTTATAACTGTTTTGTTGAAGAGAAAATGGATGCTTTTGTGAGTGTATACGAAAACAGGTACACCATTCATAATATGCCTGCTGGCATGTACAGGGTAGTTATTAAAGACGCCATGGGATGTGCTGTAATGAACCATATAGAAATTCAGGAACCAAAAGCACTTACAGCTACTGCTGTAATTACTGACCAAACAATAACGGTTAATGCAACTGGCGGAGTTAATCAATACACGTATGCCATCTCACCTACTTTATATAAATTCACAGAAAATAATACCTTTACAAACCTGGAGCCTGGCACTTACGAAATACTTGTAAGAGATTCTTATAATTGTACTTTTAGCTTTGTCTCTACGATTACCCCACCTGCACCTCTATTTGAGGGCAAAAAAGTAATTACCTTAAATCTTACTGCTGGACAAACTCTTGCTGATATTAATGTTTCTGGTAGCGGTATTAAATGGTATAGTAATGCAACTTCGCCATCTGGAAAGACTAAAAGGTTAAACGAAGCTTTTTTACCGTTATCAACCGTATTGGTAGATAACACTACTTATTATGCTTCTCAAACTATTAATGATATTGAAAGTAAAGAAAGACTAGCAGTAACTGTAAAACTAAATACGTTATCGAACCCTGACTTTGTACTTGGTAATTTTAAGTATCATCCTAATCCTGTAAAGAACATATTAAGCATCGAAAACTCATCGGTAATTGACGAAGTAACTCTATTCTCTCTTGCTGGGAACATCATTCTCGATAAAAAAATAAATAGTCTGCATTCAGATCTTGACTTATCACATGTAGCAACAGGAATTTATTTCCTTAAAGTGAAATCTGAAGGTCGCGAAAAAACGATAAAGATTGTAAAAGAATAAAACTCTACATCGATCAGAATAAAAAAAGCCGTCATTTATAAAAAATGACGGCTTTTCAATTGAAAATTATTATAAACTATAACTCTAATGCTTTCTTAGGATTGTTATCCATCAATAATTCAACTGGGTTTTCTAATGCTTCTTTAATAGCAACTAAGAATCCTACTGACTCACGTCCATCGATAATTCTGTGGTCATAAGAAAGTGCCACATACATCATTGGGTGAATTTCTACTTTACCATTTACAGCAATCGGACGCTCAATAATATTGTGCATTCCTAAGATTCCTGATTGTGGTGGATTGATGATTGGTGTACTTAACATACTTCCGAAAACTCCTCCGTTTGTAATTGTAAATGTACCACCTGTCATATCATCAACTGTAATCTGTCCGTCACGTGCTTTAATAGCCAATCTTTTGATTTCTGCTTCTATACCACGGAAAGTCAAATTCTCTGCGTTACGAACTACAGGAACCATTAATCCTTTTGGCCCAGATACTGCGATTGAGATATCACAGAAATCATAAGCTACTTTATAGTCACCATCCATCATAGAGTTTACGTCTGGATATAATGCTAAAGCTCTTGTTACTGCTTTTGTAAAGAATGACATGAATCCTAAACCTACCCCTCCGTGTTTAGCTTTGAAAGCGTCTTTGTATTCGTTACGTAAGTTGTTTATTGGCGTCATGTTAACTTCATTGAATGTAGTCAACATAGCTGTTTCGTTTTTAGCAGCTACTAATCTTTCTGCTACTTTACGACGTAACATAGAAAGTTTTGTACGCTCTGAACCACGGTTTCCTCCTGTTGGAGTTCCCATAGAAGGTACTGCATTTAAAGCATCTTCTTTAGTGATTCTTCCATCTTTACCTGTTCCTGAAACTGTAGATGGTGTTATATTTTTTTCGTCTAATATTTTTCTTGCTGCTGGCGATGGCGTCCCAGATGCATATGTTGCAGCTGGTGCTGGTGCCACTTTTGGAGCTTCTGCCTTAACTTCAGCTTTAGGTACTTCAGCCTTTGGAGCCTCTGCTGCTGGAGCAGATCCAGATGGTTTTGCTGCGCTAGTATCGATTAAGCAAACTACTGCTCCTACTGCTACTGCATCTCCTTCTTCAGCTTTTAATGTGATTGTCCCACTAGCTTCAGCCGGTAATTCAAGAGTTGCTTTATCAGAATCAACCTCAGCAATAGCCTGGTCTTTTTCTACATAATCTCCGTCTTTTACTAACCAAGTTGCAATTTCAACTTCTTTTATTGATTCCCCTGGTGATGGGACTTTCATTTCTAAAATCATGTCTTATTATTTTAAATTATGAATTTATATTTTTAAATTGTTTTGAAAACGACTTTTCTTTAATTGATTTTTATTCTTTTAAGCCCTATGGTAGCGGCATCCTTTTTCTTTTTTCTTAAAAAGGAAAAGATACAGCGTACAGCAGGAAATAGCTCCTTATTATCTGAATAGATTTTTATCGAAAACCATTCTGATTGCATCTGCATGACGGCGTTTTGCACGTGTGTAACTTCCTGATGCTGGTGCTGCGTATGCTTTTAATGATGCTAATCTCCATTTTACAAGATCAAAGTTCATTAACATAAAGCTGTAAGCTCCCATGTTTTTAGGCTCTTCTTGTGCCCAAACATAATCATCTGCGTTTGGATACTGTGCAATAATCGTTTTTATTTGCTCTACTGGGAACGGGAACAATTGCTCGATTCTTACTACTGCTACATCGTTGCGTCCGTTATTTTCTCTTTCTGCAACTATATCATAGTAGAATTTACCTGTAACAAAAACTAATGTTTTTACCTCTTTTGTTAACTGTATTATCATCTATTGTTTCTTGGAAACTTCCTGTTGCTAGTTCTTCAACTGTAGATACACATCTTGGATCACGCAATAAACTTTTTGGAGAGAAAACTACCAAAGGTTTACGGAATGTTGTTTTCATTTGTCTTCTCAATAAGTGGAAGAAGTTAGCTGGCGTTGTACAATCGGCAACATACATATTCTGTCTTGCACAAAGTTGCAGGTAACGCTCCATTCTTGCTGATGAGTGCTCTGCTCCTTGTCCTTCGTATCCGTGTGGTAATAATAAAACAATACCATTTTGGTTGTTCCATTTATCTTCTCCACAAGAGATATACTGGTCAATCATGATTTGTGCTCCATTTGAGAAATCTCCGAATTGTGCCTCCCAAATTGTCAATGCATTAGGATTAGCCAAAGCATAACCGTAATCAAATCCTAAAACTCCGTACTCTGATAATAGGGAATTGAATACTCCAAATTTTCCTTTTTTGTTTTCGATAGCATTCAATAGAATTACTTCTTCTTCAGAATCTTCTACTTTTACTACAGCATGACGGTGTGAGAATGTACCACGCTCTACGTCTTGTCCAGAAATACGAACATCAAAACCTTCTGTTAATAGTGAACCATAAGCTAATGCTTCTGCTGTTCCCCAATCAATAGTGTTGTTGTCGTAACCTGTTTTTCTATCAGTAACAATTTTAGTTATCTTGTTGATGAACTTTTTGTCTGATGGTAAAGTAGAAATTGTTTTTATGATAGAATCTAATCCTTTTTTAGCAAAAGTAGTATCAAATTTTTTCAACATCACAACATCTGAAACCTGCTCAAATCCTTTCCATTCATTTTGCATAAATGGTGTAATGATTGTCAAATCTTTTTTACGAGACGCTTCAAGGTTCTCCTCCATTGTTGATTTGTATTCTTTCTCTAATGCGTTTACATAAGTTGCATCGATAATACCTTCTGACAATAATTTTTGCGCATAAATATCTCTTGGATTTTGATGCTTAGCAATGATTTTATATAAAACGGGTTGTGTAAAACGAGGTTCGTCACCTTCGTTATGACCGTATTTTCTGTATCCTAATAAATCAATAAATACATCACGACCAAATGTCATTCTGTAATCTAATGCAAATGAAACGGCATGAACTACAGCTTCTGCATCATCTGCATTTACATGTAATACTGGCGAAAGTGTTACTTTAGCAACATCTGTACAATAAGTAGATGAACGTGCATCTAGGTAATTCGTTGTAAAACCAACTTGGTTATTAATTACAATATGAATTGTTCCTCCAGTTTTGTAACCGTCTAATTGTGCCATTTGTATGATCTCGTACAAAATACCTTGTCCCGCAATTGCAGCATCACCGTGAACGGCAATTGGTAATACTTTTGAGAAATCATCTGCATAATATTTATCTTGCTTTGCTCTGGTAATCCCTTCAATAACGGCACCAACTGTCTCTAAGTGAGATGGGTTTGGCGCTAGGTTAATATTGATATTTTTCCCAGTTCTTGTTTTTTTATCGGCAGTAAGTCCTAAGTGGTATTTTACGTCACCATCAAAATACTCTTGATCGTAATCTTTACCATCAAATTCTCCGAAGATATCTTGTGTTGATTTGCCAAAGATATTTGCCAAAACGTTAAGACGTCCACGGTGAGCCATACCCATTACAAATTGCTCTACCCCTTTTTCTGCTGCTTTTTCGATTAAAGCATCTAAAGCTGGAATAATTGATTCTCCACCTTCTAGTGAGAATCGTTTTGCCAACATATTTAGTATGCAGGAAATTCTCGAAAGAAACTGCTTGATTTAATTTATTTAAAATAACCTTTTTCTCATCTGTAGAGAAATTAGGTTGGTTGTCATTTACTCCAAGTTTGTCCTGAATCCATTTTACAACATTTGGGTTACGAATATACATATACTCTACTCCAATATGCTGACAATAAATTGCCTGAAGACGTCTCACAATATCTTGCAATGAGCAAGGTGGAACACCAATTACTTTGGCAGCATCAAAAACAGTCGAAAGATCTGCTGATGTAAGTCCAAAATTTTCGATGTCTAAAGTTGGAGATGATGTTCTACGATCCCTTACTGGGTTTGTTTTTGTAAACAAGTGACCGCGAGAACGATATCCATCAATCAATTTTAATACGTTGAATTCTTTTTGCAATTTTTCAGATACCAAACTACAATCGGCGTTATTAGCTGCGAATTCAACAATTTGCTGAACTGGCGTCTCGTCGTTGTAAGTTGTCATTCCAAAATCAAAACCTTGGAAAAAACTTCTCCAGCTTGGCTCTACGCTGTCTGGATTTTGCGTATATTGATCGTACAATTGTGCGAAAAACTCTGTATGCGCTGCATTTAAAAATGAAAACCTATCCATAATATTAGTGAATATACTTTTTGTTAAATAGAATGGCAAAAGTACGATAATCGAGTTTATTTAAATCTTTTTTTTACGTACTTTTACGTAAAAATTTGTTAAAATCCGCTTAACTATGAAGAAAAATCATTTTTCAATCGTTTTCAAATCATTTTTTATCATTTTGGGTCTATTATTTTCAAGTGGTGCAATCGCGCAGCAAAAATATTATATTCCACAAAAACAAAACGATTTTTGGAACAATGTGCAATTTGGCGGTGGAGTCGGATTAAGTTTTGGATCTGGATACACCGATATCTCATTATTACCGAGTGCGATTTACAACATTAACCCAATTGTTGCTGTTGGCGTAGGAGCTCAAATAGGATATGTATCCTCTAAAAACGAATATTCTTCTTTTCTTTATGGAGGAAGTCTGATTGGATTAGTGAATCCTATTCCTGAAGTTCAACTTTCGGCTGAGTTAGAACAGATTAATATAAATACCGATTATAAATACTTTGGACAACCTCGCTTTAGCGATAATTTTTGGAACACGGCTTTATTTCTAGGAGCAGGTTACCGAGCTGGAAATGTAACTATTGGAATCCGTTATGATGTACTTCACGATGACAAAAAAAGCATTTACAGAGAAGCTTTTATGCCTTTTGTGAGGCTTTACTTTTAGAAAAAGGTACAAAGGTTTCCCTTTCAAAGTAATGAGCAGATGATGTGAATCAAATTAATAGCTCGACACTGATTGCAAACACAAATAACATCTTAATAAATATTACCAATGGTTTCAACCGTTGGAGCGTAATGTACTATCACAATCCAGTATCATATCGCAAGGTTAAAACTGTGAGCTATAATCTAATTAGGACAGAATTTAATTCCCTTGGACACATAAATCAGCTCCTATCTTAAAGAAAAACCTCTGAATCTTTGCAATTCTGAACCTTTAAACCTTAAAAAAATCTACCAAAAATGATAGAACCAAAACCTAGATATGGCAGCAAAAAAGCAGATTGATAGAATTGTAAAGAATTAGATATGCCTCATGACAATTGGATGCAGGACTGGCCATATGAAATTGCTAATCCAGATGAGATAGACAACTACATTAATCATTACCGAACAATAACTGATGAAGATGAGAAATTTGTTATTATCAAGCTATTATCCAGGCAACTGAGGACCAAGACAATCAAGAGTTACTTTTAAAATACTGGAATACAATTCGACATTTCTTAAGAAGAAAACTTCAATATCCATGAATATACAATACACTATTGGTGTTGTTTTGCATGAAAACATTAAGATTGCTGGACAATCAGCCCTTTGATCAGAGCGCTTTTTTTACTCTCAAATAAAAAATATTAGCCACTCAGTCCCAAAGCGTCAGGATTGTTCCTTTGAACTTCTATTCCTTTAGATCTTTCCCTCCTCCTTTTTAAACCTTTATAAAATTACCGCATTGGTTACCAATGGCAGCAAATTTACTTTTCCATAAGTTGCAAAAAATTTTATTTATTTTTTACAAGATAGACAAAATCGAAAGTAAAAAATGTAAATATAAAAGTACAGATTAAGATTAAAATTTATGTTTGTGCATAATGATCGCATAAAAAACCGATCATTTATACATATCTATTTTTAACACAACATTTCTTATTATGAAAAAAAAAACTACTCTTTTTAATGATTACTGCATTATACTCAGCAACTTACGTCAATGCCCAAAAAGTTTGGGATTTTACTAATGTCACGTCAAATTGGCCCACTAGCACTGCAGGCTACACAACAAACACCATCAAGGATAATTTAGGGATATATCCAGGAGTGACAATTACATCAACACCGATAGGTGGAATTATTCCTTCGAATTTAACTTTTTCAGATGGATTTAACGGATTACGTTACTTTAGAATGGGACAAGCTTCTGTATTTTCTGGCAATCAACCAACAGAACGCTATTTGTATTTTTCTACTGCAGGAGCTGGAACTATAAAAATATGGTTCACAAGCGGAGGTGGTGGTAATCGCACTATTAAGGTAACCGATGGTACAACTGAAATAGGCAGCGCAAGTTCTACTAATTCAACAACCCCATCAATACTTGAAGCTCAGTACACACAGAACAGCGGTAACATATACATCTACACAAGCATAGGCACTGGTGTTAATATCTACAAAATTGAAATAACCGGAATCACTGATACCACACAATTAATAGAATCACTTGGAATAAATGATTTTAAAACTGATGCATCATCAACTCTCTTTTCTAACGGAAAAGAAGTTTTTATATCCAATGTAAAATCAAGCACACAAATTAAAGTATACAACATTACAGGCGCCTTGGTCAAATCATTAAAAACGGAAACTGATACTTCTTTTGAATTAAATTCTGGTATTTATATTGTAAAAGTAAAATCGGCTGAAAGTGAAAATTCAATAAAAATAGCAGTAAAATAGATCTTCCCTTATAAAAAACGAGAGTAATTAACTTATAATTATTCTCGTTTTTTATGCTATTATTTCATAATACAATATGACAGTAATCACAAATATTTATTTATAAAAATTCCTAAACCAGACCTTTTGCCATTCTCTTTTTAAGATTAAAAAAGAAACCTGTTCAGCCAGAATTACCAAATCAGAGCCATCTAGCTTTTTTATCTCGGGTTCTGAAACATCTATAATATAAAGCAGATTTAAATACTCGGCAAACTTATACTGAATCATTCGGTATACTTTTTCGTGCATTTGGATTTTAAGTTCTTCTGGAGAAATACTCATCGGAAAATCTATCCCTTCATTAGCCAAATTAAAATCCTTATTAATTTGTTCGATTAATTTAAGATACAATGCTTCTTTCTCAGCTTCCTGAAGTAGTAAATCTGTATTTTGTGGAGCTACAAACATATAAATTCAATTTCAAAATTCAATTGCAATTGTTATTGATATTTTTTACACTTTTCTCCCCATTAAGTTTTCACCAAATGTTCGTAACGATAATTTCTTTTCATCGCTAATATCCATTTTATCTAATGTTTTAAAAGCTTCGAGTGTGTACATTTCTATTGCCTCTTGCGTCTCTTTTGAAGCACCCGATGCATTAAAAATATTCTTTACAATCTCTATTTTTTCCGAATTATCCTCAGGCTGTGTTGTAAACAATTCCTTTAACTGTTTTGCAACCTCGTCGTTAGAATGCACCAATGCTTTTAGATACAAATATGTTTTTTTATTTTCGATAATATCTCCACCAACTTGTTTTCCAAAAGTTTCTGGATCCCCAAATGCATCTAAATAATCATCTTGTAACTGGAAAGCCAAACCTAATTTTAATCCAAAATCATATATTAAATTAGCATTTTCTTCAGATGTTTTAGCCACAATTGCACCCATCTTCATAGCTGCCGCAACCAAAACTGCTGTTTTGTACTCAATCATTTTTAGATATTCGAGGATTGTAACATCGTTTCTTTTCTCAAAATCAACATCCCATTGTTGTCCTTCACAAACCTCCAAAGCCGTTTTACTGAAAAGTTTAGCTAGCTCTCTAAACGTATTTGGCTCATATTGCTCAAAGTATTGATATGCCAAAATAAGCATCGCATCACCTGAAAGTATTCCGGTATTGAGATCCCATTTTTCATGAACCGTTTTTTGTCCTCTTCGCAAAGGAGCATCATCCATTATATCATCATGCACTAATGAAAAATTATGAAAAACTTCAACTGCCATAGCTGCTGGAAGCGCTTGATTGTATGCAACATCAAAGACTTCAGCAGTCATTAATGTTAATACTGGACGCATTCTTTTTCCGCCAAGACTTACAATATATTCAATGGGCTCATACAAGTTTTTAGGCTCTTTACGTATAGTTTGTTTTTCTAGATAATCGATAAAGAATTCCTGGTATTGATAAATGGCATGCATAAAAATAATTTTCGGCTAATTTACGGCATTAAGCCTGCAATACAAACATCAATTCTTAATGAAATGTTAAATAATTAAAAATACTTAGGAAACTATTTTGGTGTTTAGAGTTTCCAATATACATTTGCATCGAAATTTAACAAGAAGATAGTCTAATCGATTCCTAACTTATCCTGTTAAATCCATATAATTAATAAAACAGTACAAGATTATGAAAACACACTGGACAATTGATTCTAATCAATCTGATGTTTTAATCAAAATGAGACATTCAATACTTGCCTATTTGGGCGGTTCTATTAATACATTTAATGGTCATGTTGACCTCCAAAACAATGAGATTGAGGATGCTAATATAGAATTTTCTTTAGATGTAAATAATAAAGATGCTAAACTAGAACAGATAAACACATACTTAAAACTGAATGATTTCTTTGATGTAAATAAATATCCAACTATAAGTTTTAAATCGACCTCATTCCAAAAAGTAAACAAAAACATCAACTTTATTAAAGGTGATTTAACAATAAAAGATGTTACAAAAACCATTGAACTTGATGTAGAATTAGTAGAAACCGATTATTATAAAGGCAACAAAAAAGTTTCATTTGAACTTACTGGCGATATAAACCGTAAAGATTTCGGGTTAGCATATAATTCATTTAATCATAGTAGTGGTTTATTAACTGGGCAGGATATTAAACTTGTAGCTAACTTAGAATTCACAATCTAAATAGTTACATCAAATTGAAGTTTTAAAAATAGATTAAGAAAAACGAAATGAAAGAAAAAATTATATCAAAAGCGAGTGACTTATTCTTAAAACTAGGTTTTAAAAGTGTAACTATGGATGATATTGCGGGTGAAATGTGTATTTCTAAAAAAACAATTTATAAATACTTCTGTAATAAGGAAGTTTTAATTAAAGAGAGTACTTCATCTGTTCATAGACAAGTTCATGAATTAATTGACTCGGTTGTTGCTAAAAACCACAATGCAATTCAGGAAAATTTCGAAATACGTGAAACGTTTAAAAACTTATTCCAGTCTTCAATTGACACATCTCCAATCTACCAGTTAAAAAAACACTATCCTGAAATATACACCAATCTGATGAGATATGAGATAGATCAATGCAGTCAATATTTTAGGGACAACATTACCAAAGGAATAGAACAAAAATTATATCGCGAAGATGTTAATATAGATATATACGTAAAATTTTATTACACATTAATATTCCATATAAATGAAAATACAAGCTCTGAAAAGGAAGCACAAAAAGCAGAATTAGAAGCCTTAGAATACCACACTAGAGCCATGGCAACTCCAGCAGGGATACTAGAACTTGAAAAGCAAATACAAAAAATTAGCAATTAATCAATCATCAATCCATAATCCATGAAAAGAATACTGTTTCTCTTTCTCCTGTCCTTTGCAATAACTGCAAATGCACAAGACACAAACAATAGCAATCTAAGCAAGCAAGGCATACAGACTTTGACCTTAAAAGACGCTATCAACTATGCTCTGCAAAACAAATCTGACTCTAAAAAAGCCAAATTGCAAGTAGAAAATAGTGAGTATAAAATACAGGAAGTACGTTCGAGAGCATTGCCTCAAATTTCTGCAAACGGAAATTTAACTTACAATCCAGTAATACAAACTACCGTTATTGATGGTGCGGGATTTGGAGCTCCTGGAACTACGATTCAAGCAGCTTTTGGTCAAAAATGGACTTCTACTGCAGGAATCACGTTAACTCAAAACATATTTGATCAGGCAGTATTTACAGGTTTAAGAGCCGCAAAAAGTACTCGTGAATTTTATCAAATTAACGAGCAGCTTACTGAAGAAGATGTAATCGAGAGAGTAGCAAATAGTTATTACGATGTATATGTACAACGTTTAAACTTAACTGTATTAGATACCAATTATGTAAATACTACCCGAGTAAAAAATATTCTTCAAGGACAGTATGATAATGGTTTAGCAAAAAAAATTGACCTAAATAGAATTATCGTAAAGCTTTCTAACATCAGTACGCAACGTCAACAAGTAATCAACAAAGTTGCATTACAAGAAAATGCTTTGAAATTCTATATGGGAATGCCTGTAGAAACTCAAATTGTAATTCCGAATTCCGAATTTGAAATTACTCCTCAAGCTTTATCAGAAACTCCAAATGTTGAAAATCTAACTCAATATTTGCTTCTGAAAAAACAAGAAGAACTATTGGTTTTTCAGAAGAAAGCAGTTCAGGCCAATATTACCAGACACTTCTTTAAGTGCAGGATACAACTATATTGGTCAGGGCCCAGAAATGCCTTGGTTTGCAAAACCATCGTCTGGAGTATACTGGTCTGATTTTTCGGCTATCGGATTAAATCTGAGAGTACCAATCTTTACAGGTTTTGGTACACGCGCCAAAGTTCGTCAAGCAGATGTTGCTATTCGTTCTTTACAAGAAGACTTAAAAGACACCAAGCTTTCGCTTGACATTGCATACAGCAATGCCATGATTCAGATGGAAAATAGCCTTATAACTATTAATAATCAAAAAGAAAATAGAGAGCTTGCACAGCAAGTTTTACAAAACACAAAAAATAATTACCTTTACAAGGACTAGCTTCATTAAATGATCTATTAGATGTAGAAAATGCCTATATCGAAGCAGAAAATAATTATTCATCAGCAATACTAGGATATAAAATAGCAGAAATTCAAGTAATCAAATCAAAAGGCCAACTAAAATCACTTATAAATAACTAAAACAAATGAAAAAAACAATAATAATAACAATAGTAGTCATAATCGGGGCATTAGCATTAATAGGCTTCATTTTAACAAAGAATAAAGAAGAGAACAAAGCTAAAACTGATATTGTTGCTGAAAAAAATGCTGCCGTTTCAGTTAAAGTTTCTACTGTAAAAACAGAAGAGGTTTCATTAGATTTTGTTGCTAACGGAGTTTTTCAACAAGAATTAAGAGCTAACTTTCTCTGCTGAAAAATCTGGAAAAGTAATTAGTGTTTTGGCTAAAGAAGGTGATTATGTAAAAGTAGGTCAAACTCTATTAACCGTTAGAGGTGATGTAATTAATGTAAATGCACAAGCTGCTCAGGCTGCTTATCAAAATGCAAAAGCAGATTATATGAGATATGAAAATGCTTTTAAAACTGATGGAGTTAAGGTGCTGCCTCCCTAACAACAGGAGCATGTATTAACCTTAGCAATACATG
>NZ_JBXBAV010000095.1:0-40571 GCF_056783245.1 Flavobacterium sp. TC780
TGTTATTTCAGGAGTAGGATCTGCAATATCTGGAGATGCTATAGAAGCACTATTTAAATAAGGACCAGTAGCATTTACCGTGGCAGTAATTTGCAAAGTTGGAGAAGAACCTATATTTAATAAACCAATATTCCAAACTCCTGACGAGGAATCGTATGTACCAACACTTGGTGTAGCTGACACAAAAGTATAACCCGCTGGCAACAAATCAGTAACCTTGGTATTTGGTGCATTACAGGACCAGTATTGCCTGCTGTGAGTGTAAAAACAACATTACTTCCCACGTTTGGACTTCGGTTATTTACAGTTTTAGAAATAGATAGATCAGCAGAAATTATACCCTCTATAATATCTAAAAAAACACCCGAATCATATCCCGAATCACCAGTGTCAGCAATTACGGATATTTTTAAAAGTATAAGTGCCGCCAGGAGTTAAACCGGTAATGGATTTCTTTATCGACTTTGTTATACCATTATGTTCTGTAAAAATCGGAAAAGGTCGTCTTGGTTGAGGCGCTACATTCGCAATGTATTTACCTCCAACAATAGTTGTAACATGACCATTATTAATATAAAAAGCAGATTGAGAACCATCATATCCAGGAGCAGGCGTTGGCGGCGAATCGAATCCAGGAACACCAGAGTTTATCTTATTTATTGCTGTGGCATTACCATTTGGCAATGTTGCGAAATTCTGAACTCCAGAAATACCTGGCCCTGAAACAAAAAAGCCAAAAGCATCATTATATTGAGTACCTACATAATTTGGATACTCTTGAACCAAATTGATAGCTAAAAAGTAGCCCTGAAACATTTGGTGCTAAAGTAATTGTAAAAGAATACGTCACTAAGTCGTATTTTGCATCAGGATCAACTGTAGATAAGTTGGGATCTGATAGAGTCGTAGGTCCAGCAGGGTTAAAACTTTTTTAAGGATCCGTATTTCTATTTGTTAATTCGAAAGGTGCATTTCCTGTACTAAAATACGCACCACTCGGTATCTCCAAACCTGCACCACTAACCCCATTCGAAAAGATAGCTACTTGATCTGCCCGCAATTTTGCTGTATTTGCTGCTCCAGACAATGTTCCTCCAACAATTACTATTCCAGGACCATTTAAAGCACTATTTATCTGCAAATTTGATGGATTTGTTGTAATGGTAGCTTGAGCATACATTGAAGCTGACACATTAAAAAGAAAAAATACTATTATAAAATAAGATAAGTAATTAAATTGTAGATTTTTCTTCAAGCTTATTAGTACTTCGTCAAATAGAAAATACAAAGTCAATAATAAAATTTTAATTACAGAATTAATGAGTGTAAAATTATTCATACTATAGAAATTTTAATTAAAAATAGACCATTAAATAATATATGAGATAATTTTATTTTATTAAAAAAAAAATTACAAAAAAAAAAAAAAATTATATCAAAAACTTACAAATTAAAAAATTAGCAATTAAAAAAAAAGCACAAAAAAAAAACAAACTTACAAAAAACAAACAATATATTATAAAATTAGAAAAAAAACAATATTTTATTTTAAACACACAAAAGAAGAAAGAAAGTTATTTTAAAAAATCTGACAAAAATAAACTTAATGGTTCTATCGTATTTATTTTATTAAAACATGATTAATTGTTAGCAGTATAAAATTATGCTACTAAAGAACAAAATGATTTAATCATAGTTATCCTCTGGATTACTGATTTTTTTTCTTAGCATGTGCACAACCTCAATTCTACTAAGAATTCTCTTTGCAGATTCAAAGTTTTTAAAGCTAAACTATTTTGTATCCTCCATTTTATAAATCGATGATCTTGTTCAACAATATTTTTGAGATATTTACATTGCCGGATTGCTATTTTGGAAAACGAACGTTTATTATAAACTCTAACAGCATTTATCTTTGCTCCATTTTTATCAATATTTATTATATCTTGTTTACAATTGTTAGCAATTGCCATTATTAAAAATAACAAAGAACTCATCCTCTGTCTTCGTCTAGTCAACAGGAAATCAAATGTATTGCCAGACTTATCAACAGCTCTATAGAGATAACACCACTCCCCTTTAACTTTTATATAAGTCCCGTCCATACTCCAGCTAGTGCACCCACTTCTTTCTTTCGTTTATTCATTTGCGCTTCAATAAATGGGCTAAATTTATATACCCAACGTTGAATTGTAGCATGCTCAACTTGAAATCCTCTAATTTTCATTATCTCTTCAACATCTCGGTAACTTAACGAAAACCTAAGTTTGAAATATACCGCCTCAAGAATAATAGATTTTGGATAACAATAACCTTTGATATTCATTATTTTTTTGAGTTTAAAAAAAAGGCAAAGCTAAAACTTAACTCCAGATGCGACAGAACCCAAAACCATTGTTTTATTATTTTACGATTTTCCATAACCTTATCATTAAAGTTGCAAAATAATTATTTTAATAATAAAAAGTCTACCGTATAAATACCTGTTTTTCAGTTTTTATTCGGCAAAAAAAAGATGCTAATACAGCATCTTTAATTACGTGGTTCTGTCGCATCTGTCAGAATCAAATACAAGAATTTAAGTAATTTAAAAGTTAGCCTGCTAATTTACAAAATGATTTAAACATAGTTATCCCTAGGCTAACCATCTGATTTTTTCTCAGCATATGCACAACTTTAATTCCACTCAAGGTTCGTTTGGTCGATTCAAAATTTTTAAAACCTAATCCGTTTTGTATGTGTCACTTGATGGAACGATGGTCCTGCTCGACAATATTGTTGAGATATTTACACTGTCGGATTTTAATCTTTGAGAAAGAACGTTTATTATATACTTAGATCGCTGCAGTATTAGAACCGCTTTTATCAATGTTTATTACTCTTGGTATGCAGAGTTGTTACTAATTGCTTTAATTAGAAAAGACTGAGCGCTCATTCTCTGTCTCATCCTGGTCAAAAGAAAGTCAACCGTATTGCCTAATTTATCAACTGCCCTATGTAAATAACACCAAATACCTTTTACTTTGATATAGGTCCCATCTAATCCCCAGCTCCCACCCACGCTACCTTTTCTCTTCTTCATCTATGATTCAAGCAAAGGTGCAAACTTCTAAAACCGAGGCTGAATCGTAGCATGATCCACAAGCACTCCTCTAATTTTCATTATTTCCTCCACATCACGGTAACTAAGTCTAAATCTTAATTTGAAATATACTCCCCTGAAGAATTACGTATTTTGGATAACAATGCCCTTTAGTATTCATCTTTTGATCGGTTTAAAATTCTAAAGATAAAAGTTATTCCCAGATGCGACAGAACCTGATATAAAGCTTTTAACATTCAAACTATTGTTGATTTTAATTTCCATATTATTATTTATTTAATGGTTTAGTAAAGCAAATATAGTATTAAATACAAAACACGACATAAATGTCGTGTTAATCCTATTAACAGTTTGATAGTTTTGAATTGTGGAAAGTAAAAAGTATGAATCAGAAATTATTCAGCTTGGTTTGATTATAAAAGAACTAAGACTAAAAGAAAAATTTACACAAGAACATTTATCAACTTTGTGTGAAGTTGATGTAAGGACTATTCAAAAGAATCGAAAAAGGAAAACAAAATATTACAATCAGTTTACTATTCTCATTAGCTGATGCACTAAATATAAAAATAGACGCATTATTATCTAAAGTAATTGATGAAGAATAAATAAGTTAATTGAAACATTGTAGCTTATTACGAACTATATACGGCACGACTGTGTATGGTGGTGCATTGAACATCTGTTTTTTGTACTGAAAAATAATCCCCTTAAAATGGAATTTATTCTATTGATTATTCTGGCACTTGCCATCTATAAGTACAGAAAGTTCTCTATTAAGTTCCTTGGTTTTAAAATCAAGGTCAAAAAATAGAAGCATCTGAAACTGGATACAAGTACCAGTTTCTTTTTAAACTACAATATTTCAAAGAACTTAAAAAACCTTTTTAATATAAGTTAATTAGGTTTGTAATATATATTAAGAATATGGAACTCCCCATATATTTTTCATTAGCAATAATAAATCAACCACATTCTAAACTAGAAACAACTCTTTATATAGAAAACTGAACTATTTCAAAAATCTCAAAAAGAAATTACTCATGGTCGAAAATAAATTTAATCTTTTATCCACTCCTCAAAAAAAATTTCCCAAAAATAATAATGCCATAAATATCGCTATTGTTGGGAAAGAAACTTTGAAAATCATTAACAATAATTACTTTGATGTTGTTATTTCAGACAGGATAAATACTTTGAATAGAAGATCAAATTATAAAAACAATGAAAATGATATAATAACAATAAACGATCTAGAAATTAACGGAAATACTAAAACAGTAAAGAGGGCTGAAAAATCAATAGTTTTAACAGCCAAAGAATATAAGTTACTCTATTTTCTTGCCAGAAATAAGGAAACTATTGTATCAAGATGGCAAATTTTGGACAATGTTTGGGATATTGATTGTTCAAAGAATATTAATAGTGTAGAAGTTTACATTAGTTTTTTAAGAAAAAAAATTGATGCCCCTTTTAAGGACAAACTCATTCATACTGCAAAATGGTTAGGCTACACTATCAAATCATATTGATCAAGACAATTATATCAATTAAAGCTTTATTTTAAAGCATTATTAGCATTAACACTCTTAACTACTTATAATACCTATAAACAACTAGTTACATTTGAAATATAAAGAATAAAAATTTTCAATTGATAATAAAATTATTTAATTTTGAGTTTAACGAAACGACTTATAACATTCATTTTAAACAAGTTAAACCATTACAAGATTTATGGCAAAATCGTAGCACACTAGGTTGAAAATACTTAAAAACGCAGAATATATGCCAAATCCGAGCCTAAAGTTCGAATCCTGCTCTACTTTGAAACAGTTGAAATCGTGTCAAAGAAATGAATATTGAAAGGATGTTGTATTTTTCTTTATGTAACTTATCACTTGTACTAAATCTTTTTTGATAATATAATGGAGTGACATAAGTATTCTTGCGCTCTATTATCCCTCTATTTTTTTCGATTATCATTATACTTCAATACTTCTGATTCGATTTCCTGTATTGTTTTCTTTTTTCCCTTTAGAGATCCACTCCAAAAGTTCTTCTTCAAAAAAGTACAGCTTTTTACCGTATTTATAGCACGGAATTTTTCTCTGCCTTACAAGAGCGTAAATTGTAGGCTTTGCTTTTCCTATGAGTCGGCTGGCTTGTTCAATACCAATAGGAATACTTTTATCTTTCGATTCATATACCTGTACATTTTGAATCATCAGTTTGATCTCGGCAATTTCTTTCACTAAATGTGCTACTGCTTTGGGCAGGTTCTCAAAAGAGATTTCATTTACATCCATACTTATCGTTTTTAATAGTTATGGTGCAAATGAAAAAAGTGTTTCTGCTGTGACCTTCTTCACAGCAGAAAATTATTGAAAAACACAATGCTTTATAAGTATTCGTGTTTACGATATCTGTAAAATCTTCCATAATCTTTATAAGCCCTTTCTGTTCATCATCTTTCAGATGGGTTTTAATGCTGTTCTGCTCAACATCTTTTAAAGCGTCAGCAAAAGTCAGTTTTAAAAATTGTGCGGCTCCGTCCTGTCTGCTGACTTTAAAACAATTCCCGATATTCCAGCCAAAATGATACAAATCGAGATTGGACAGATCTTTAACTTTTACCGGTTTAATCTTTTCAAAATTTATTCCTTCAGCATATATGACTATATTCCTGCCCAATTGCTTCAAATCATCATCCGACAAGTACAGCGCAAACTCCTGCTGTGCATAACGGATGGCAATATCAATTCTGGCTTGTTTTTATTTTTGATTGTATTTTGCTGCTGCTCCCTTAACTTCTGAATATCGACGGCTGCATTTCTATTTTCAGGCATTTCGGGCTTAATTAAAGCATCCTGCAGCTCCTCTTCTATTTTTTTAAGGTTTTCATTTGGAATGCGGCTTTCAGGCGATTCATTTTTTTTTGCCTTCAAAAAACGATTCACCAATCTCTCAGCCAAATCGTTTAGAAATAAACTTAGAATTGCAAACATTAAAACTCCAAATCCAGTGCTGATCCAAAAGAAAACGCCGGCCGTATATTCATCGGCACCTTTTTCAAGCAGCACCAGTCTTCCGATTACACCGACAAAGACGCATACTAAAAAAACAGACAGGTAAACTGTGATATATTCAAAGTATTTAATTTTCATTGTGCTTACTTCTTTAAAAAATTCCAATTGTATTGCCTGCGAAGCTCTGTTTTTCTTCTCATCTATTACTTTGGCGTAGATTTCAGTAGTTTTTACGTTGGTATGCCCCAGCATTTTGCTGACCGTATAAATGTCTGTCCCGCTCGACAGCTGCAATGTTGCAAATGTATGGCGGAAGCAGTGGAAGGTAATATTTTTTTTAATCCCTGCCGATTCAACCCATTTTTTCAGAGGGCGTGAAATCCACGACGGGTCCGGCAGATCCTCGAAAACAAGCTGTCCGGGAAGCCTAGGTTCCCCGCAGAGATCTAAAGCCTGCTGGGAAATAGGCATGTATTCGACACCCTTTGTCTTTTTCTGCGTAAAATGCAGCTTAGCCCTGCCGTCTTCCTGACTTATCTCTTTCCAGCGGAGCTTCTGAATGTCGGAATGCCTCAGACCTGTAAGCGCTGAGAAAAGCGCGGCTCTTTTAAGAACGTCTTTTTCCGCAGGGCGTTTCGGCCAATGCATTTAATTCTTCAATAGTCAGATATTCGCGTCTTGATTCCTGCTCCGGGATGCCCTTAATTTTTGCAGATAAATCAACGCTTAAATATCCGTCGATAAAGGCCTGTTTCAAAGCTGCTTTAAATATGGAGAAATAGGTTGCCGCAGTGTTGCAGGAAATAGTTCCCTTCTTACCTCCCCCGCGCGGAGCTGATAATAAAAACAGTTTAAAATCTTCCGCCATTCTGCTGTCAATCTGTGAAAATACAAGGCTGCCTTTGGAATAACTTTTTAAAAATTCTCTGGTCCGCTGCCAGATGATCTGAATGGATTTTGAACTTCGGGCGTGTCTTTTAGCCGCCACAGCGGCAATGTATTTAATAAAATCCTCTTTTCCTTTTTCTTTCTGTTCAGCCAAAAGGTTCTCAGCATCACTGTATAGATCTCTATTATCGTATTCTTTCTGCCGGATTTTACGCACTGCGTCAGCATAAAGCATTATTTCACGGTCCCTCTCGCTTCTGCACATTATAATTCCGTTATCGCTGCGTCTGGGTTTATAGGATTTTATGCCCTCTGCATCTGTGCGGGGAGTCCTTTTCTTGTCCCACTCCACTGTTGTTATGGATCTGTTTAAATATTCACGGATTCTCTGGGGCGTTTTCTTTCCACAAACCTCAACAGGATAGCTTTCTATGTAAACATACCATTCTTTTCGGTCTTCTGCTTTTCGAAGACGCACAGTCACCTTGGTTTTTGCTAATTGTTTCATATAAAATCATTTCCGTTATACAAGTTATCAATTTCGCTTTTTGGAGCATATACATGCTTTCCGATTTGCCCGTTGGGATTGAATATTTCCTGATATGATTGTAGACAGAACCTTCGATATTTGAAATCTCTGAGCTATTTCACCGATGGAATAGCAGTCCTCTTTTTCAAGACTGTATAATTTTTTCTTCGGTGCGCTTTCAGCCTGTGGGAGGCTGCGGGCAGGGCCGAACATCTCTTCTATAACTCTGCGGTCTATTCTTATAAGGCGAGTCCCCAGATTAACTGAAGGAATTTTTCCCTGACCGACAAGCCGGTAAAGGGACTTATTGGGAATGCCAAAAAGCATGCCAGCTTCCGCAACAGAAATAAATACCCTGTTCTGGGGTATTTTATCCGTAAGCGCTTTGATCTTCGCTTCCTTTCTAAGCCGTATCATCTTCTGTTTGTATGCTTTTTTACTGCATACATGCGAGCAGTAAACAGAAGTCACGGTTTTAGGCAGGAATTCTTTCCCACAATTAAGACATTGTTTATCAGATCTTTTCATAGTCTTTGTCTCCCTTTAAGGTACCATAAGGGTAGATAAGTCCCACTTTGTCTCCTTTTAAGTGCCGGTACAAATATGGTACAAATATATGGCAAAAAACGATTAAAAAACAGCAGAAACGAAAAATAATAAAAAAAGAAAAACCGCTGTAAACATTTCGTCTACAGCGGCTTAACACTTACTATTAACTGATGTTAATCAGTAATTATTTGACTTCTTCGAATTCAACGTCTTCAACATTGTCTCCTTGAGCTTGCTCTTGTTGTGGAGCTGCTTGTTGACCTTGTTCACCTTGAGCGTACATTGCTTCTGTAGCTGTTTTCCAAGCTGCATTAATGTTGTCAAGAGCAGTTTGAATAGCTGGAATGTCTTGAGATTGGTGAGCCATTCTCAATTCAGTTAAAGCGTACTCAACAGCAACTTTATGATCGTCAGCTAATTTACTTCCTAACTCTTTTAATTGAGTTTCAGTTTGGAAGATCATGCTGTCAGCTTCGTTTAATTTCTCAGCTCTTTCTTTTGCTATTTTATCAGCATCAGCATTAGCTTCTGCATCTTTTTTCATTTTTTCGATTTCTTCAGCTGTTAATCCAGAAGAAGCTTCGATACGGATATCGTGAGATTTTCCTGTTCCTTTATCAGTTGCAGAAACTTTGATGATACCATTTGCATCAATATCAAAAGTAACCTCGATTTGAGGAACTCCTCTTGGTGCTGGTGGAATACCATCTAAGTGGAAACGACCGATAGTTTTGTTATCAGCAGCCATCGCTCTTTCTCCTTGCAATACGTGAATTTCAACAGATGGTTGAGAATCAGCAGCAGTTGAGAAAACTTGTGATTTTTTAGTTGGAATTGTAGTATTAGACTCAATTAATTTAGTCAATACACCACCCATAGTTTCGATACCTAAAGATAAAGGTGTAACGTCAAGTAACAATACATCTTTTACATCTCCAGATAAAACTCCACCTTGAATAGCTGCTCCAATTGCAACAACCTCATCAGGATTAACTCCTTTAGATGCTTTTTTACCGAAGAATTTTTCAACTTCCTCAGCAATTCTTCGCATACGGGTTGAACCTCCAACAAGAATAACTTCGTCAATATCAGATGTAGTTAAACCAGCATCTTTTAATGCTTTAGCAACAGGCTCCATAGAACGTTTTACTAAAGAATCAGTTAATTTCTCGAATTGAGCTCTAGACAATTTTTTCACTAAGTGTTTTGGTCCAGAAGCCGTAGCTGTAACGTATGGTAAGTTGATTTCAGTTTCTGAAGAAGAAGACAATTCAATTTTTGCTTTCTCAGCAGCTTCTTTCAAACGTTGTAATGACATTGGGTCAAGACGTAAGTCGATACCTTCTTCAGCTTTGAATTCGTCAGCTAACCAGTCAATAATTTCGTGGTCAAAGTCATCTCCACCTAAGTGAGTATCACCGTTTGTAGACAATACTTCGAAAACTCCATCTCCTAATTCAAGAACAGAAATATCAAATGTACCTCCACCTAAATCGTAAACAGCAATTTTTTGATCAGTTCCTTTTTGTCTAATCCGTAAGCAAGTGCAGCTGCAGTTGGCTCATTGATTATACGCATAACTTTAAGACCTGCAATCTCTCCAGCTTCTTTTGTAGCTTAACATTGCGCATCATTAAAGTAAGCAGGTAATAACTGCTTCAGTTACAGTTTGACCTAAATAGTCTTCAGCAGTTTTTTTCATTTTTTGAAGAGTCATTGCAGACAATTCTTGAGCAGTATATAAACGACCATCAATATCCACACGTGGAGTATTGTTGTCACCTTTTACTACTTTGTAAGATACTCTTTTGCTTCATTTGTAGTTTCAGCAAAAGTGTGTCCCATAAAACGTTTAATAGAAGCAATCGTTTTTGTAGGATTCGTTACAGCTTGTCTTTTTGCAGGATCTCCTTCTTTAATTTCTCCACCTTCAACAAAAGCGATGATAGATGGTGTAGTTCTTTTTCCTTCTGCGTTAGGAATAACAACTGCTTCGTTACCTTCCATTACAGAAACACAAGAGTTCGTAGTCCCTAAATCAATTCCGATTATTTTACCCATTTTTTTATATATTTAATTTTGATGTATACTTATTTTAACAACTCATGGTGCATAAGTCAATCTTTGTGCCAATACAAAAAAACTATATAAATTGTCAGTTTTATGGGCTGGCACACTAAATACAATATGACAATATGACATTTTTACACCCTGACATCTGCGTCATAACTCAATCTATGATGTCATTATAAGGAGCTATACTTCCATTCCTATAACTTTCGTGACAGTGTTAGGTATTTTCTCTAATTCATATATTTTAATTAATTAAGACAAAGAGTTTAAATTTGTAATTAACTACCTTTAGCAAGAAAATAATAAATGGTAAAGCTTAACTATAAAAATTATCAAATTGAAATCTTTAACGATAGTAATTACACGATAAACTCAATTGATAATTTAAAAGTTTACGATACTGTTTTTCCTCAAGGAAAGAAAGATAAAGAATACAGGTTTTATTCTACAAGTAAATGTGGAATTATTGTTAAGAAATCTGATACCCAAATAGCAAGTGTTATTATTTGCAAAGTGGTCGCAACTGCAATAACCAAAAAATCATTTATAATCGAAGATGCAGGATCTGGATTTGCGTTTGTAACAAAGTCTATTGTTTCGAAATACCAAATCTGGATTTAGTATGGCGAAAAGAAATAGATTTCATAACTAATTTCTCAATACATAAAATTCAAGATGATTTTATTATCCATGGAGAACTCGATATTAAAAGAATAACCAAAGATGGAGAAATAGTATGGAGTTTCGGAGGGAGAAATATTTGGGTAAACCAAGAAGGTAAAACCGAATTTAACATAGAAAATGACACCATTCATCTATTTGATTTTGAATCAAATGAATATATTTTGGATTTTAACGGAGAAACCATCTTAAACAATCCAAAACCAAGCTCCGAAAAAAATTGGATGGATATCCTTAAAATTGCCCAAGAAATCAAGAAAAAATAAATCTATACTATAAAAGATAAATTTGTTAACTGAAGAAGACATAATGATTAATAAGTTTGCTCAAGAAAAAATTAATCTTGAGCAAATTTTGGATTGGTTTGGTTATTTTGAAACTCAAATTCAAAGAAAAATTATTAGATGGGCAGGTAGTGCTTAGTACAATCTCATCCCAACGAAGAAACATTCAATAAAGCAATTCAATTAATACCTTTAAAACCAACGGCAACTGCTATTGTACTTTTAAAAACTTATAAAAACCTAAAAGTTGCTTTGGATAAGATTGAATCACTTCCAGATTATGAAATAAAAAAAACTTTTATTTCATTAATTTCGATATTTAAAATCTCGGACACTGAAAGAAGAAATACATATTGTCAAGGTAATTGCTATCATGACTGGCATAATTTAGAAAACTATAATTAAAATTATTTCAAAGAGCAACAGAAACGGACATGACCAATGAAAAATACTGCCTATCTATTACTACTATCATTACTACTCTATTCTTGTAATCAAGCTGTAAAGAAAACTGACAATTCAGGAAAGAACATTGATTCTATTCAAATAGAAAAAAACAAAACAGATTCTATAAAAAAACATCAAACTTTTAATGACTCAATTGATAGATTTAAAAGCATTTGTACCAAAAGGGTATAGCGTGATAAGCATTGAGTCTGGAGATCTTAATCTTGATGAATACACTGATGCCATTTTAGTTTTACGAAAAACCAGTGAAGAATCAACATCTAACTACGCCGAAAACAAACCCGACAAAAGACCTATGCTCCTTTTAATAGGACAAAAAGAGGGCACTTATAAACTGGCTTATAAAAACAACAATGCGGTGTATTGTATTGATTGTAGAGGTTTATTTGGAGATCCTTTTACTGGAATAACAATAAAAAAGGGTTATTTTTCTATAGAACATGGCGTATCAGGAGGACATCATTGGGAACATGTCACTACATTTAAATATAATAAATCCAAAAACAATTGGTTTCTCTACAAAGATCATTACATAAATTATAAATTTAATGATAGTGCCGACGAAAATGCTGAAGCTTTAGTTGTTGATTATGAGAAACTAAAAACAGTAAAAGACTTTGGGGAAATTTCGTTCGAAAAATTCAATATCTATAATGGCAAAGAATATTAAAAATAGTATTAAATTCGATTTGTTAAAATCAAGTTTTATATTTAATTATTATCCAATGAAACAAACCCTACTTGTATTATTAAGTTCAATTCTTTTAATTTCTTGCTCCGACAAACAAAAAAACAAACTGAAGAAGAAAAGGAAACCACAACTTCAACTACAGAAAACAAAACTACTAGTGGTAAAACTGCCATTTTTAAATGGGATACTGAATTATGCTCAAATACAGGCGAATTCGATCCTGAAAAATATACTGAAGAAGAACTAAAAAACACATCTAATTTATGGGGTATGCGTTCAAGTGCTTATTTAAACACGAGTACTAACCCAACTTCTGATGCTGATGCTGAGAAATTAACTCGTGAATTAACTGCGGAATACAACGAAAGAAAAGCTTTTTACAATAATAAGATTATCTCAAGTCCGTATTGGGAAAAAGTAAAAGCAGACAAAATACATGAGTTAGAAGACATATATGAACTAAAAAAGATAGCTATCGAAGCCTATTCCAATCCTTCAGTTTTACTAAACAACCGATTCTCTAAAAACTGTACCGAATATGCAAAAGCATTAATTTCGAATGATACTATCTTACTGTTGAAAACCTGGAATAATCTGGCCGAAAAACAAAAAAAGAATAATGGTAGCCCTGAAAAATTCATGCAACGTCATTTAGAAAAATACAATTCTAAAGATAGAATATCATATGCCAAACAAGAAATAATGACATATGGCTGGTGGAATTGTGCTAATGCAGCAGTTTTTAATGTATATGATGATGGTTCTGCGGAAAAAGAATTCAATAAACTTTTTACAAACGTAACATTTGAGTGTGACGAACCATAAATAAACACATACTATAATACGCTTAACATAATTCACAAATAGCACTTAAATACCGTACTATTTGTGAATTATCTTTTTTAAAAACTTTGTGAACTTTACAGTTGGTTTTAGTTTTATGTTTCAAATTCTGAATTAAAAAGAAACCTTATGTCCCTTTCGAGCCTTACAGTTCAATATAAACCCCAAAAGAAACACAGCAATTAATATTATTTTTTTTCAGTATCTTGTAAACTAAGTTCCTATTCTATCAAAAAAACTACATCAAAATGACTAAAATAATAACACTCCTTTTGGTTTTTATCACCTCTTCTTTAATTGCTCAAAAAAACAAGCAAACGGACGAATTTATTGTTCAAATTAAAAAAGTAAAAGGAGATTTAAACAAAGACAATTTAGCCGATTTGGTTGTAGTAACTCAAGATACTATAAACGAAAAAGCACCTTATAAACTAAGCGTATTCTTTGCGCAACCCAACGGCACTTTCAAAGAAATTGTCTCAACAACAAAGGCAATAGATGCTCAATATCCAGAAGGAAAAAATGGCTATTACAACGGACAATCTTTTTATGATATCTCAATTGAGAAGGGGATTTTAATTATTAGTAATGAACTCACAAGAGGAAATTTCGAACATAAATTTCGTTACCATAATAATAATTTCGAATTAATAGGTTTTTCAGAAACATATTCTGATGGTCAGGGAACAATAGGAATGGTTGATTTTAATTTATCAACCGGAATACGAGTAAGCACAACTGAACGTTATGATGATAGCGATGAAAAGCCAACCAAAACCCAAAAGAAAATCCTTATACGCCCATTGCCTAAATTACAGAATTTCGCACCATTTACAACTGAATTTTACTAAAAAATAATATCACTAAATCAATTTATGTTAGTTATATTATATTGACTAACACATCAATTACTTTTCGTTTTTTATTCGTATTTTCGATTCTCAAAAAAATGTATTTCCTCTAAATAATCAATTGATTATAACAGAATGCATCTAAAATAACAATAAAATAGAATTAAAATGGTTTCATTTAGTAAAGAATTGTCTTTCCGTTGGTCTGATCTAGACCCTAACTTTCACTTACGACATAGCGCTTATTATGATTTTGGTGCCCAACATCGTATCGAAATTTTAGAACAACTAGGTTTGACTTTAAGAGTAATGCAAGAACAGCACTTTGGCCCTGTGCTCTTTAGAGAAGAATGTGTTTTTAGAAAAGAAATAAAACTTTCTGATAAAATATTCATTCATACCAAAACATCAAAGATGAAATCTGACGGATCACGCTGGTCAATCATACATGAATTTATCAATGAAGAAGGCAAACTTTGTGCAACCATTACTGTCGATGGTGCATGGATGGATACAAAACTAGAAAACTAGCTTCACCTACTCCAGCAATTGCAATAGAAGCGTTGAGTATTTTTCCAAAAAGTGAAGACTTTGTAGGGCTATAAACCCTCGTAATACCTCATCAATATGCATAGGTAAGTCCATATTTTGTGTGGAATTATTATAAGGTTCTTTGTAAAATAGTAACAATTTAAAAAAACATAATTATGAAAAAAGTAATAGTCGTTCTAATAACAATTGTATCATTAATATCATGTAACAACCAAAACCCACAAAATATGGATTCTAAAAACACCGAATTAGTCAAACAGTATTTTACGCATTTCAACAATCACGATTGGAAAAAAATGTCCGAAATGTATATCCCAACCGCCGAGTTTAAAGATCCTTCCTTAGGACCTGGAATTGTAAAACAAACGCGTGCCGAAATAGAAAAAAAATACAGCGAGTTGAACCAAATCTTCCCCGATTTAAAAGATAAAGTAATTCAAATATATCCATCAGGAGAAAATCACGTAATTGTAGAATTCGTTTCTAGCGGAACTGCCGAAGATGATTCTACTTTCGAATTACCTATTTGTACCATCTTTACAATCGAAAACGGATTGATCACAAAAGATTTTACCTATTACGACAATTTTGAAGAACAAGAATAAAACTATTTTGAAGTATTGCATCAGAAAAAGCAATTTTTCAGCTTTGCTTTTAAATTTTCTCGCAAAATCGCAGTTTTTGTTAAGAATCAGTATTCTTTGCGTCTCCGCATCTTTGCGAGAATAAACAATAACGTAACCATACAAACCATTAATAAATAACTTAATTTCAAAAATCAATAGTACACTCAAAAATGATAAACCTTTTAAAAGACTTTAGATTAATTGTTGCTATTATAATAATACTAATTATAACGATCGTATTAGCCACTATTGTCGACAAGCTTTTTATGCGTTTTATTCGCCGCAGATTAGGTATTAATGATTTTGATAGTACAGGATATAAATTCTTAAAACATTTAGTAATTACCATAATCTATATCTTAGGAATTGCTTTTGCTTTAATTCAGATTCCAGAATTTAAAGTTATCGGACATTCATTACTTGCTGGTGCAGGAGTAATTTCAGTCATTGCTGGTCTTGCTTCTCAACAAGCACTAAGTAACATTATGAGCGGGATTTTCTTGGTGATTTTTAAACCTTTTAGAATAAACGATAAAATCACAATTAATAATTTTAGTGGCGTCGTCGAAGATATTAATTTAAGGCAAGTTGTTTTAAAAGACATGGAGAATAACCGCATTATTATTCCAAATTCAGTTATAAGCAATCAGATTATTCTAAACACAAATATGAATGATTCTAAATGTTGCAAAATAATCGAAATTGGGATTGGTTATGATTCAGATATCGATAAAGCATTAGAAATAATGAAAGAAGAAGTTGCCAAGCATCCCTTATTTATTGATACTCGAACTGCTGCAAACAAAAAAAGCAATACACCACTTGTTATAGCAAGAGTAGTAGCACTTAAAGACTCTAGTGTGAATTTAAAGGTTTGGGCTTGGGCCAAAGATGCAACCGATGGTTTTATTATGTATTGTGATTTATTACACAGTATCAAAAATAGATTTGATATTGAAAGAATAGAAATTCCATTTCCACAACAAGTCATTACACTAAAAAAGGAAGAGTAAATACTACTGAAACTTTAATCCAAAATTTACCTTATCAAAAGTTGTACTACAAGAAACAGCAAATCTCGCAATAGTATAAGTGCCAAAAATTCCCTCGACTCCATGTCCAGAATAAAATCCTCCAAGAGAGAAATTGTTTAACTGATATTTTAACGCAATATCGTTAACCCTGCTGCTCAATTGTCCAAAAACAATTATTCTAGGCAAAACTTCATAACTAGCAAATATTTTAGGAGCTAATTTATTATAGTAATCAAAACTTTCATCTGTATTGTAAGCATCAGCTACAGAATGCAAATTTTGTAAACTTCCTCCAATAAAATTATTATCACGTAGATGCCAAGAAACGCTTAATCCTGTATACGTTCCATAATAACCACTGAGCGATTCTAAATAACCAACAGAAATTGTTGCTCTGAAATTTTCACAAATTTTACCAATATAACCTATATAAGTTCGGTCGATTTCAGATTTATTGACTCCTGCTCCAAGAATAATATCATCAGCAGCTATTTTAAAAGCATACTGAAAATAAGTTGCGTATTGATTCTCATTCCCAGCAACAACACTCCTCCCCTTATCAAGATCGATATTTGGAGATATTAATGTAGAGTTTATAACAGCAAAATCAAATGTATTCACTTCTTGAGCAAATGTAGAGACTGTAAATAGAAGTAATAGTAATGTGTTTTTCATAATACTAGTTTTGACTTACAACATTCTATAGTAAATTTAAGTCCATTTTTCTTATTAATAAAAAAAATACTTACTAAATACCTCATTACCAGTTAAACTACATTGTTTTTATAATTTTACTCTCCTTAAAAAGGGTTCTAAAACATTTTTTATGCATTCAATTTTTTTACTTTCATAAAAAGAAAATATACAGGCATTAATCGTATTTTTGAAACAATAAATATTTTTAACCCTAGCACAAATCAATATGTTTACAATAGAACAAATTAAAGATGCCCACTCAAAAGTAAAAACTGGAGCTGATTTTCCAAATTACATACAAGACTTAATAATTCTAGGCGTAAAAGGATACGACACCAATGTAAAGGATGGTACTGTAGAATATTATGGCGTTAACAATTACAGCGTTGCTACAACTGACAAATACGATGAGATTAAAGTAACTTCAGCTGTCAATAAAGAGCTTTTCTTAGAGTATCTCTTACAACATCAGGATGGACAAACCGACTATCTGACATTTTGCAACCAAGCAGGACAATGCGGTATAGCCAAATGGAGAGTAGATATTGTAGAGATGACTTGCACTTACTATGACAGATCTGGAAATGAAATAGTAATCGAAAAAATTTCGAATTAAATTTCCAATTGTTAATCCATAAAAAATGTCAAAGCGATTGCTCCCAATTATAAATCCTGAGGAATTAATAACATTACAAAGATCAGAAATTGTAATTATTGATGCACGAGCAGGAATTAATGCCAAAGAAAACTACATCGCATCACATTTAAAAGGTGCTCGAAGATGTTGATTTAAATCATGACTTAGCCACTATTCTTCCAGATGCAGCAATAGGTGGGAGACATCTTTACCTTCTTTCAAAAAAATCTTAGAAGTCTTATCAAAACTTGGCATAACACCATCAAGTCATGTAATTATATATGATGACAAAAATGGCTCAAATGCTGCTGCTCGCTTTTTGGTCGATGTTAAGAGCAATTGGTCATGAAAAAGTACAAGTTGTGAAATGGTGGATTCCAAACAGCTGTAAAAGCGGGTTTTCCTGTAAGTTCTGGAATTGAAACTTTTGCGGAAGCAGAATTATATCCAATCACAAAATGGGAGTTAGCTCAAGCAGATATTACCGAAATTGACATAGCAAGCAAGAACCAAGATACTATAATCATTGATGTAAGAGATAAAGATCGTTTTAATGGCTTAGTTGAACCAATCGATTTAATCGCAGGACATATTCCCGGCGCTACCAATATTCCATTTAGCGGTAATTTAAATAACGATGGTACCTATTTATTGCCAGAAGCTTTAAAAGCAAAATACCTTGATGCAATAGGTAATGCCAAATCCGAAAATGTAATTGTACATTGCGGTTCAGGCGTAACAGCCTGCCATACTATACTTGCCTTCGATTATGCAGGATTACCAATTCCAAAACTTTATGTAGGTTCCTGGAGCGAATGGTCCAGAAATAATCGACCAATGATTACGGCACAAACAAAATAGATTTCTTAACTTGCACAAATGAATACAATACAACATTGGGACATACTTTTATCCAATACCGTTAATAAAAAAGCTTTTATAGATACAGTACTTGATGGAAATGCAAAAGGAGAATTAGCTACTTTTAATTCCTTAAACGGTATTCTGTTTTCGGATATTGCCATAGACAAATTCATTGAAAAAGAATACCAATATGATGTTATAGAAGCTTCAACAAATTCAGAACGAAAACTTAGAACCTTCTCTTCAGGCGAACGAAAAAAAGAGTTTTTGAATTATTGTGTAAATCAAAAACCTGATTATATTATTTTTGATAACCCGCTCGATCACTTAGATCATGCCTCACGAATTACATTGGCAGATTCGCTGGAACAATTGGCTAAATCAGTTCGAATCATTCAATTGGTAAATAGAGCTTCTGATTTATTCCCTTTCATCCATAACAAAGCTCAAATTACAGACAATACATTTGTATTAAACGAAATAAAACAAACTCAAACAGAATTAAATTCAATAAAAGTCACTATTCCAAAACCTGCTGAACCAACAGATTATGATGAAGAGATATTAATACACATGAACAAAGTCTCTGTAAGCTATGAAGAAAGAAAAATCGTAGATGCTATAACGTGGACAATCAAAAAAAATGAATTTTGGCAACTTATTGGTCCAAATGGTTCAGGAAAAAGCACTATTCTATCATTAATATCTGGTGATAATCCAAAAGGGTACGGACAAGAGTTATTTCTCTTCGGGAAGAAAAAAGGCAGTGGAGAAAGTATTTGGGACATCAAAAAGAGAATCGGGTATTTTTCGACTTCTATGACTGATTTATTTCAGAAAAAACACAGTTTAGAACACATGATTCTATCTGGTTTTTTTGATTCGATTGGTTTATATACTGAACCCACCTCGTTACAAAGGAAAATTGTATCACAATGGCTAGAGGTGATAAAAATGAGTCATTTAAAAAACAAAACATTTACACAACTTTCTATCGGGCAGCAACGAGTTGCATTAATAGTTAGAGCTGTTTTAAAACATCCTCCTTTGGTTATTTTAGATGAACCTGTAGAAGGCTTAGATGATGAAAATGTAGCCTTAGTTATCGAACTCGTTAACCTTTTAGTAAAAGAAACCAATATGACCATCTTATACGTTTCACATCGCATTGAAGCAGGGCTTACACCTACTTCTATAATTGAATTGATTCCTTCACAAACTGGATCAATAGGGAAAATAATAAGTTCGAAATCATAATTACAAATAAACGTTCGTTAAAAAGGCTTTATACTATAGAATCTCAAAAATCTGTATAAATCTGCGTCTTCGTGATAACAAATCTGTCTAATATGCGTCAAATTATATAGTCTTGAATTACGCAAAACGGGTTAAGAATACTGTATGACTCAACAGCAAATAAATTACACATGAAACTTAAATATACCCTATTACTTCTATTACCATTATTAATACACTCTTGTGCTACCACGATTTCAACACCAAAAAAAGAATACCAATTAGCCAAACACAAACTCAAATCACATTGGAAACCAGATTTAGAGAAATGGTTGTTACAAAATGACACTTTAACTGGCAAAGGAGGTCCTATGGCTTGGGCTACAATAGTATCTAAAAAACAGCTTCCTAAAAATTATGAAATAAGTTTTAAAGCAAATATGACAAAAGAGTCCCTATTTGAAATAATGCTAAATTTAGATCATGAAAAATACATCCGAACCTATCTTTATCAAATAAATCAAAATATAGTTATTGGTAGAGGAAAATATGTCGAAAATAGTAACAAATACGATGACCGAGGTGGACCAACTTTATTTTCTAAGCCAATTAAACTTGAAAACAACCATTGGTATTCGATAAAAATTAGATTATTAAACAATCACTTGTCCTTTTCTGTAGATGATAGTACTACATTAGAATGTTCTATCGAAAAAAGCAACTTAAGCCAACACGGAAAACTAGGATTCATAACCAATGGAGAAGTAAAAATAACAGATTTAATTATAAAAAGTATTTAATCAAAATAGGGAATCTCAAAACAATGAGATTCCCTATTTTATTTTTTTTAGTACTGACAAAACCGCTTTTAATCTTTAATCAGTAACAATTTTATAAGTAGGATCATCTACGATATCAACAATAATAGCAGCATTTTTAAGCAACAACCTACAGTCTTCGCTTAAATGATACAACCGAACCTTTTTATTTACTTTAGCATAGCGCTCCGTAATTTTATTTACCGCATCAATAGCACTCATATCGGCAATCTTACTTTCTTTAAAATCTATAATTACTTCATTAGGATCTTCGTTGACATCAAATTTATCCATAAAAGCCATTGTAGAACCAAAAAAGAGAGGCCCAAATATCTCATAATGTTTAACACCATTATCATCAATATATTTACGAGCACGAATACGTTTAGCACTTTCCCAAGCAAAAACCAATGCCGAAATAATAACACCAATTAAAACTGCCAAAGCCAAATTATGCATAAAAATAGTAATTACGGCTACAACTATTCCAACAAAAATATCATGCTTAGGCATTTTATTAATAATTCTAAAACTCGCCCATTCAAACGTTCCTATCGCAACCATAAACATGACACCAACCAAAGCTGCCATAGGCAATTTCTCAATTACAGGAGCTCCAAACAAGATAATAACAAGAATAGTTAATGACGCAATAATGCCAGACAAACGTGCTCTAGAGCCTGCCGAAATATTAACCAATGTTTGTGCAATCATAGGACAACCACCCATCCCAAAGAAAAATCCATTTGCAATATTAGCACTCCCCTGAGCAATGCATTCCCGATTTCCATTTCCCTTAGTTCCTGTTAACTCATCAACTAGATTTAATGTTAACAAACCTTCAGTCAAACCTACAGAAGCCATAATCAAAGAATATGGAAAAATTAATTGTAGCGTTTCCAGATTCCAATTAATATTAGGTAAATGAAAAGAAGGAAAACCACCGCTTATAGAAGCAATATCAGCGACTGTTTTTGTCTCAATTCCAAAACCAAGAACCAAACCAAAAACAACAATAATCGCTACCAACGAAGCAGGAATAGCCTTAGTGATTTTAGGAAACAAAATTACAATTGCAATAGTTAAAGCAACCAATCCTAACATAATAAACATAGGACTACCCGAAAGCCAAACAGACTCTCCCTTAACAACCGTTTTAAATTGTTTTAATTGCGACATAAAAATCACAACAGCCAAACCATTTACAAAACCATACATTACGGGTTGAGGAACTAATCGAATGAATTTTCCCCATTTAAATAATCCCACCAAAATTTGCAAAAAACCAGCCAAAGCCACAGCAGCAAAAACATATTCTAAACCATGCGATTTCATCAAAGCAATCAATACAATCACCGTAGCTCCAGCTCCACCCGAAACCATTCCAGGGCGACCACCAAAAACAGCCGTAATCAATCCCATGATAAATGCAGCATATAAACCAACCAATGGAGGAAAACCTGCTAAAATAGCAAACGAAAGTGATTCTGGAATCATAGTCATAGCCACAGTAAAACCAGCTAAGATCTCTGTTTTATAATCTACCTTTTGCCTAAAATCAAATAAGTTAAAATACAACTTCATTATTTAAATGTAAATCGGTGAAATAAGAACTAATAAAAAACAGTTTCGCCTTCTATAATAAATATTCCCCCATAATTATTAGCACTACAAAAGTAACTAATTTGAAATGCACACCAGTACATAATCAACATTACAGTTCCTATAAAATAAATTAATGAGATAAGGTAAAATACATCAATCATTTATACATTTTTTGATACTGCTAAAACAAAGAACAATCAATTTTTAAACATAAAAAAAGCCCCAAATTGGGGCTTTATATTTTTAACTCTCTTCTTCATCAGTATTGTGCGATTTAGAGTAATTTCTCCATTTTTCAATACAATCTTGAAAATCCTGTGGAAGCTCAGTATCAAAACGCATCAACTCACCCGTTGTAGGATGAATGAAACCTAATGTTTTGGCATGTAAAGCTTGTCTAGGTAAAGCTTTAAAACAATTATCGATAAACTGTTTGTACTTCGTAAACGTAGTTCCTTTTAAAATCAAATGACCACCATAACGCTCATCATTAAAAAGCGGATGACCAATATGTTTCATATGTGCACGAATTTGGTGTGTTCTACCTGTTTCAAGCTGGCATGAAATCAAAGTAACATAACCAAAACGCTCCAAAACTTTATAATGCGTCACAGCAGGCTTTCCAATCTCTGGATCAGCAAAAACAGCCATTTGCATTCTGTCTTTCAAGTGTCTTGCCAGATTTCCTTCAATAGTTCCTTGCTCCTCAGTTACATTTCCCCAAACCAAAGCAATATATTCTCTTTCAGAAGTTTTAGCTTCAAATTGTTTGGCAAAAGATGTGTCATTGCAGCTTCAGTTTTGGCAATAACCAAAAGACCAGAAGTATCCTTATCAATTGATGAACCAAACCTTGGACGTTCACTACTGTTCATTGGCAAGTTATCAAAATGATGTGCCAAAGCATGAACCAAAGTTCCCGTATAATTTCCATGTCCCGGATGCACAACCATTCCTGGCTCTTTATTGATTAACAACAAAGCATCATCTTCGTAAACAATGTTTAACGGAATATCCTCTGGAATAATATGATTTTCATACGGAGGATGTGATAACATAACCGTAACTACATCAAACGCTTTTACTTTGTAATTTGATTTTACAATAACGTCATTAACAAAGATGTTACCCTCTGTTGCAGCATTCTGAATCTTATTTCTGGTTGCATTTTGTATTAAGCCCATTAAATATTTGTCGATTCGCAAAGGCGCTTGTCCTTTAGGAACTTCAAATCTAAAAATCCATATAACTCTTCTTCTAAATCTAAACTATCGGTATTATTATTGTTCATTTGCTGTTTTTTCATCTTCAGGCACTGCTAGAGAATCTGCCGGTTGACTTTCATCTAAATAACTTGCTTTTCCATCGCCCAAAACCAAATCAATTTTTGATGATTTCAGTACACGATCCCCCACTTTTAACTTTCTTCCTTTATAACGCATTTCCAAAACCATGTCTTTCCCAAGGTTAGGAATATACGTAATTGTTCCCTCTTGAAGCCCCAATGCCTTTAAAGGTTGGCATAGTTCACCTGTAGCGTTTTCTCAATCAAATCCGGATATCTTAAAAACTGATAAAAACCAGAAGAATTTATTTTAATATAAATCTTTCTTCCCACTTTTACTTTCGTTCCCGGCAAAGGATCTTGCTCAACAACACTGTATTTAGGGAAATCACTTTTATAATCTACACTATCCAAAAGCACGTAATCCAAATCCAGACCATCCAATTTTGCCTCAACTTGCTCTTCTGTCAATTTTTTCAAATCAGGTACTTCAATTTCATGTCCGTAATCAAGTGGTAAATGTCAGCCAATGCATAAACAAATAACCCAAAACTGCAATAATTGCAACAGCAATTAGTATTTGCGTAAAAAATACTCGGCTAGTTAGATACTTACGTAAACTCATAAATTTATTTTTATTTGTGGCAAAGATAAAGATTTCGTTTCAAAAAAAATGATAATTTTGTTTAATACGAGAAAGCGACCCGATAGTCAACCGGAGTAGAAACAGAGAACAATTGAAAGGAACATTTTTTAGGAGCCATTCCCGCTATTCGCTTTATCTTTTTCTATGCAAAAAAGCATAAAAAAAGGATGTCGCTATTATCGGGGCTAAAAACAAACCGTTTTCACAACAACTTTAAAATCAAGAAACAAAACATACTTACATAGCTTTCAACAGCATAAAAATAAAAAAAAATGAAAAACATTGCCATTATCATGGGTGGATATTCTAGCGAATATCAAATATCACTAATCAGCGGAAACGTAGTATACCAAAACCTTGATAAAACTAAATACAACGGTTTCCAAATTCATATTTTTAAAGAAAAATGGGTTTATGTAGATGAAAAAAATGCCGAATTTCCGATAGATAAAAATGATTTTTCGGTTACAGTAAACGGAAATAAAATCACTTTCGATTGCGTATTCAATGCCATTCACGGAACACCGGGTGAAGATGGATTAATGCAAGCTTATTTTGAGTTGTTACACATTCCGCAAACATCATGCGATTATTACCAAGCAGCACTTACATTCAACAAACGTGATTTACTATCCGTTTTAAAGCCATACGGAATAAAAACAGCAATTTCTTACTACCTAAACAAAGGAGATATTATCAATACTGACGAGATTGTAAAGAAAGTAGGCTTACCATGTTTTGTAAAACCAAATAAAGCAGGTTCAAGCTTCGGAATTTCAAAAGTAAAAACTGCAGCCGAGCTTCCTATCGCAATAGAAGTTGCCTACAAAGAAGATAATGAAATTATCATCGAAAGCTTCCTTGATGGAACCGAGGTTTCTGTCGGAGTAATTAACTACCAAGGTAAAGTTATCGTGCTACCAATCACCGAAATAGTTTCAGATAATGATTTCTTTGATTACGAAGCCAAATACCAAGGAAAATCACAAGAAATAACTCCCGCAAGAATCTCTGACGAATTAACACAAAAAGTAAGTGAAGTAGCAAAACGCGCTTACGAAGTTTTAAAAATGAAAGGATTTTCAAGAAGTGAATTCATCATTGTAAACAACGAACCATATATGCTCGAAATGAACACCATTCCTGGCTTAACAACTGAAAGTTTGATTCCACAACAAGCCAGAGCAGCAGGAATTTCACTAGAAGATTTATTCACAAATTCAATAGAGTTGGCTTTAGCGTAACCAAAAAAAGGTTCTGAGATTCTAAGTTGCTAAGGCACTAAGATAAAAAACTTAGAAACTTAGAAACTCAGAATCTTAGAGCCTTAAAAAAACCTTTGAACCTTTGCCTCTCTGAACCTCTGAACCTTAAAAAAAAAATGAGAAAAGCTATATTCCCAGGATCATTGATCCAATTACACTTGGACACGAAGACATCATTAAACGAGGAATTTCTCTATTTGATGAAATCGTAATTGCTATTGGTGTAAATGCCGAAAAAAAATACATGTTCTCACTCGAAGAAAGAAAGCACTTTATCGAAGAAACATTCAAAGATGAACCCAAAGTAACCGTAATTACCTATGAAGGACTTACAATTGATTTGGCTAAAAAACAAAAAGCCCATTTTATTTTAAGAGGTCTTCGCAATCCTGCCGATTTCGAGTTTGAAAAAGCCATTGCACATACTAACAGAAAACTTTCTAAAATCAAAACCGTATTTCTGCTTACCGCTGCCAGCACATCATATATCAGCTCAAGCATAGTTCGTGATGTACTTAGAAATGGTGGAGAATACGAAATGTTGGTTCCTGATGCGGTTAGGGTTCAGAAATAATACAGTTTAAAACTACCAAAAAATATAAATTTGCCTCCCTCCTAAATTATAAGTAAATTCGCATTTTCAAATAAACTATTAAAAAATGAGCATAGAAAGAGAATTAAACAAACGTAGCGGATCAAAATGTGAACTTTGTGGTCAACCGAAAACCTAAAAGTATATCAAGTACTACCTACTCAAAAAGGCGGAATTGATGAAAGTGTAATGGCTTGCAGTACTTGTATAGATCAAATAGAGAATCCAGATAACGTAGATTTAAATCATTGGAGATGTTTAAATGACAGTATGTGGAACGAGAATGTTGCTGTACAAGTTGTAGCTTGGAGAATGTTAAGCAGAATGCGTGCAGCTGGATGGCCACAAGAATTATTAGACATGATGTACCTAGACGAAGACACTTTGGCGTGGGCACAAGCAACAGGAGAAGGTGAAGATGATGAGAATAAAATAATACACCGTGATAGCAATGGCGTAATTTTAGAACATGGAGATTCTGTAGTTTTAATTAAAGACTTAAAAGTAAAAGGATCTAGTATGGTAGCTAAGCAAGGAACTGCTGTACGTAACATCCGTTTAGACCATGAAAATGCCGAGTATATTGAAGGAAAGGTAGATGGTCAGCAAATTGTAATTATTACACAATACGTGAAGAAAATATAATTTTTTTAAAAGGTTACAAAGGGACAAAGAAGCAAAGGGACAAAGGCTTGTAACCTCCTCTCAAAAACTTACAACCCTAAAACTAAAAAAAGGCTATTCAAATGAATAGCCTTTTTTAGTATATAATTTAAAAAAATCTAATTATTTTTGAAACAATTTACTTACTTGGTCTTTTGCTAAAGCCTCAGAAACATTGTTTGCGTTCCCTTATTTTCTAAACCATAAATTGAACTGTAGGTTTATCAACACTTGCTGTATAATGCAACCAAACGTAATTGTTAGGTAATTCTAATTTGATATCATACAAAGGAGTTGCTGTAAATCCGTTTACGATGATATTGTAAAGATTAAGGTAATCATTACTAATATTTTTAAAAAGTAAACTTTCTTAAAGTATTGTTTTCATCATCACTTTGAATACAGTTATAAAACACCGTGTATTCATCTCCTATTTTTTGGATATAATTATTGTTTACTTTACCTAATTTTTCAACCGGTACAGTTTCAATAACTTTAATTTGAGCAAAAGATGCAAAACTTAAAAATAAAACACTAATTGTAATAATTTTTCTCATAATATTCTTGGGGTTTATTTATTTGATGGCGCAAACATAATAATAAAAAATTTTAACTCCTTTCTTACACAGTTAATTTATTGGCATTAAATCCAAATTGATCTTTAAAATTATCCCTTTACCACAAAAAATAAACAAGTAACTATTTGTTATTAAATAAATTACTCCTCTTCCTTCTTAATTACTTTTCTTGCTACTTCAATTTTAAATTTTTTGCCTTTCATCTTCTCATCTTTGATGTTTTTAAGCAAATCTTTTACTTTATTGAATTTAACAGCAGCAAACGAAATAAAATCCTTTACCTCAATTAATCCCAAATCACCTTTTTCAAGTTGTCCTTTTTGAGAAAAGAAACCAACAATATCTATTTTGTTTAATTTGGTTTTCTTTCCACCGCTAATATATATTGTCTGAAATTCTGGAGGTTTAGGTAAAGTCGTAGCATTGTCAACCTTTAAAACATCCATATCATAATTAATATAGTCTAATTTTTTCTCACTTTCGTGAACGATAATATAAGCTGTTCCTGATGCAAGCATACGAGCAGTACGACCGTTACGGTGTGTAAACTCATCTTCCTTTAATGGCAAATGATAATGAATAACATGATTCATTTCTGGAATATCAAGACCACGAGCAGCTAAATCGGTTGTAATTAAATAACTCACACTACCGTTTCTAAACTGAATCAAAGCACGTTCCCGCTCATCCTGATCCATTCCGCCATGATAATAGGTAGCGTAAATTCCTTTTTCGTTCAGTGTATCACTAATACGTTCAGCAGCATCACGATGGTTACAAAAAATAATAGCCGATTGAGATTTTAAAGAGCAAATCAGGTTAAATAAACTTCCTATTTTATCTTTAGATGGAGAAACAACCATTTTCATCGTAAGATTCGATTTCTCCTCTTCCTCAGGGATAAAATCCAAAATCGTTGGATTGATTACTCTTGTGTATTTTGGAATTTCAATATCAGATGTAGCCGAAACTAACACACGTTTATTCAATTTTGGCAATTTGCCAATGATAAAAGACATTTGCTCATGAAACCCTAATTGCAATGATTTATCAAATTCATCCAAAATTAAAGTCTGAACTTTATCCAAACGGAAAGTTCCTCTATCGATATGATCGGCAATTCTTCCCGGAGTTCCTATTAAAACTGCTGGCGGATTGCTTAGATTTTTAATTTCTGTATCAATTGAATGGCCTCCGTAACAAATATTAACTTTGTAATCGGTTCCCATTTTTTTCCAAACCTGTTCTATTTGCAGTCCTAATTCTCTTGAAGGAACAAGGATTAAGCATTGCACAGAAAGGATTTCGGGTTGTAATAATTCCAAAACTGGCAGTAAAAAAGCTAGTGTTTTTCCTGATCCAGTTGGAGAAAGTAGTAAAACATTATTATCATTCAGGATAGCGTCCTGAGCAACTTCTTGCATTTCGTTTAGGCTTTCGATACCTAAATTCAAAAGTATATTATTCGAATGGTGTTTCTTATTCATTTTGCAAAAGTAGACAAATTTGTTTCAAGTTTTATTTGTTTAAGGTTTCAAGTTTGAAATGAGAATAGAAAATTTAACCGCAAAGTTCGCAAAGCTGCATGTTTTATAAACCTTGCGGACTTTGCGAAATCTTTGCGCCCCTTGCGGTTAAAAACTTAAAAATCCCAATACCCTACTGTTCTAATTCTTTAAAGATTAACGCCAATTCAGCTATTTCATCTTCAGTCAATGGTTTCAACGGGCTTCTTAAAAAACCTCCATCAATCCCTTTTATTTTCAAACCAGCTTTAATCGCTCTTGGTAAACCTTTGTTTACAATAAATTTTAAAAGATTTAATTGTTTATAAAATACCTTTTGAGCTTCCTGTAAATCATTTTTTTGGATAGCATTGTACAAATCAGCATTCAGTTCTGGAATTAAATTTGGTGCTGCTGTACACCAGCCTGTTGCCCCAGCAGAAAACGCTGCTAATGCCAACGGATTTGATCCATTAAAAAAGGCAACATCATCGCCAAGTTCCCTTTTTAAATAATGCATTCTTTGCACATCTCCACTACTCTCCTTAATCATAGTAACATTCGGAATCTCCAATAGTCTTTTTAATAATGCAGGAGACATATCTACTCCACCCGTTGCAGGGTTATTGTACGCCATTATAGGAATCGAAATTTGCTTGGCAACAGCATCATAATGCTGTACTATTTCATCATCTGTAAGTTTCCAATAACTCATCGGAATGATCATAACTGCATCTGCACCTGCTTTTTCAGCAAACTTAGCATGATAAATTGTTTTTTCAGTAGTTAGGTTTGACACACCCACCAAAACAGGAACCCTACCATTAACTTGTGCTATAGTAGCTTCAGTAATTGCTTCTTTTTCTTCATCTGTCAAATACGGCATAACACCTGTACTTCCTAGCGGAGCAACACCATGAGATCCAGAAACAATCAATCTTTCTAATAGCTTTTTGTACAATACAATATCTACTTTTTCGTCTTTGCCAAACGGAGTAATCGGATAGGCAATAATACCTTTAAACAATGTGTTTTTCATTTACTTTTCTTTTTAGTTAAAGATCTCTTCCTTCTTCTTCACGTAATGCAACTCCTAAATTCTGAAGCTGAGGTGCGTTTTCACAAGCAATATATTTAGCAGATACTTCACTGCTCAAATTCTTATGTCTGTGCCAAGCCCAACTCGGAATATAAACAGCATCACCTGCCTTCCACTCTACTTTTACATCTTCAACTTCGGTATAACCGTGCCCTCGATTACATACAATACCGTTTCATAAGTATGTCTGTGTCTGTTTGTCATTTGGTCTGGCAATAAACCACCAATTGTCATACTTACATTTTTACTAGGAAGATCAATAAAGAAAACAGGATGTTTCCTTTCGGTAGAAAATTGGTTATGACTCTCCTCTGCTCAACATTTTTGTGTATTAATTTTTCTGGCATCACAAAAGTTGGTCGTGCAAATGTTTCATGAAAGTCTTTTGATGAAAATTGTTTCTTAGTTTCCATAATTATATAATTTATTTGTTTTTTGCATTATTGCGTTACAAAATTACCGTAACTTTGGACTACCCATATAACACAGTTTAAATACAAATACCTAGTCCAGATGTTAAGACCTTGGCAATTAGAAATTCAGATAAACAATAATTCAGATAAAGCAATTTATCTACAAATCGCTGATGCTATTATCGAAGCTATAAAAACAGGAGTTCTCAATAACGGAAATGCTTTACCAGGAAGCAGGCAACTTGCTGGACTACTTAAAGTGAATAGAAATACAGTTATTGAAGCCATAGATGTTTCTCATAGCCGTAAGGTTGGCTTATTACAATGGAAAGGAAAGGCACTTTTGTTGCCGATATTTTACCTATCGTTACCGAAACTACAAATCATAAAAGAAAAACTGAATCTATAACTAAAGAAGTAAAACCACTTTTAGTTTTTGACGATGGTATTCCCGATAGTCGAATTGCACCAATGAATGAACTGGCAAGGGCTTACAGACAGATTTTTAATCGAAAATCTCGCTGGCAGATAATGGGGCATACAAACGAACTGGGGAATTAGAATTTGAAAAGCCATCGTTCAAATGCTAAATTTTAAAAGAGGAATGAATATTACTCCTGACTAGATAATGTATTACCCAAGGAAGCCAAATGGCTATGTACCTCGCTTCCCATTGTTTGTTTACCAAAGGAGATTATATAATGGTCGAAAACCCTTGAAACAAACCTGCTTGGGGAAACATTTGAAAATGCCGGAGCCCAATTGCTTCCTATAAATGTTGACAAAGATGGGTTATAATTGATGAAGCCGAAGAATACCTAACGAAATACAACAAATATTAGAGCTATTTACGTTACACCGCACCATCAATTTCCTACGACTGTAACATTGAGCTTAAAAAGAAGATTAAAGCTCGTAGAATTATCCAATACATACGGTTTTACAATTATAGAAGATGATTATGACAACGAATTCCATTTCGGGCAAAGACGAATCTTACCTATTTCGAGTTACAACAATGCCAAAAACACGGTTTATATAAGGAACATTATAAATTGTTGCGCCAGCATTGAGAATTGGTTATTTGGTACAATCCAGAAACTGTAGAACAAGTGGCCAAGCATTCAAAGATAATCGATGTACAAGGCGACAATATAATGGAAGAAGCTGTTTTACAACTAATAAATGAGGGTGAAATAAAAAGACACCTCAAAAGAACAACCATAATTTATAAAGCCAAAAGAGATTATTTTGAAACCATTTGCAATAAATATCTAAAAGACAAAACAACATTCGTATAACCTGAAGGTGGTTTAGCTTTTTGGATTGTACCCAATTCACCCGTAAACATCTTCGAAATTGCAGATAAACTCCTTTTAAAAAGGCAGAACCATATGACACCCGAAAGTTTAGCTTCAATAAACCCATATCAGGTTTCAGACTTGGCTAACGCTTCCCTAACCCAACAACAAATCGAAGAAGGGATTATCGAGCTCGCCAAACATTTGTGATTGAGAATTTGTTTTATCTTTGTTTCAGGTTTCAAGTTTTTGTTTGTTTCAGCTTTTGTTTGTTTCAGGTTTCAAGTTTCAAGTTGAATTGCGGTTAAATCTTTATAAATATTTTAGTGATTAAAAAGGTCTGTGAAAGTAAAAGATTTATAGAAATTGATTATTATTTCTTATCAATCTTATAAAGTCTTCCTCCATCAGTAACAGCATATAAAGCACCGTCTTTTCCTTGAATAACATCTCTAAAACGTTGGTTTTCTGAAGCCAAAAAGTCTTTCTTCGCCAACAACTTTATTATCTTTTATAGCAAGACGTACGATATGCATTCCGCTTAAAGCCCCTATGAAAAGATTATTTTGCCATTCTGGAACACGATTTCCTGTATAAAAAGTCATTCCGCTTGGTGAAACCACAGGATCCCAATAGTAAACTGGCTGTTTAAACCATCTTGCTGCTGAATTCCCGTCTCAATTTTTTCGCCGCGTATTCTATTCCGTATGTAATGGTTGGCCATCCATAATTTGCACCTGCTTTTATACGATTGATTTCATCTCCTCCACGTGGCCGTGCTCGGCAAGCCAAATTCATTAGTAACTGGATTAAGTGTAAACCCTGTGGATTTCTATGACCAATATATATAATTCCGGAAAGTCTCAGCTTGTGTAAAAATAGGATTTCCAGTTGCGGGTTGCCCCTCTTTTGTAATTCTGACTACTTTACCCAAACCTGTTGTAACGATTGCGCTAATGGTCTGGTTTCAAGCACAGACCTTTCTCCAGTAGTTACAACAAGAAAACCTGTTTTATCAAAAAGAATGCGTCCACCATAACTAAGTGTGCTTGCATTTGGCCGGTTTAGCTTGTAAATAACGGTTGCGCCTTCGATTGTTTTTTCATCAGCTGCCAATTTCCCTTTAGCTACCGCTGTATTGTTTCCGCCAGTTGTAGCTTCTGCAAAAACCCAAGAGTAAATCATACGATTAGTCATAAAATCAGGATCAAATACATAACCCAATAAACCACCCTGTCCAGCAGAATTAACGGCAGGAATACCTGTAATTGGACTACTTACAACTCCAGTAGTTGTAGCGACACGCATTGTTCCTGTTTTTTGGGTGATTAATAATCTACCATCAGGAAAAATAACTTGTAATCCCCCACGGGCTTGTTAATGTTGTAGCAATAACAACCCCTCATAAGCTGTATTGGTTTGGGCACCGCTTATTCGGGTTTGTCCTTCAAATGCCGGTTTGTAAGTTGTATTGGCAGCATTTCCTTCTACAGGATTTGTTGTTGTACCTAAATTTACATTCGACATCTTATATCTTTAGAGCAGCTTAATAAACTTATTAGCATACTTCGAAACAATAGCAATTTGGTTAATACTTCTCATGATTCTTCTTTTGGGGTTTAGATAGTTAGAACATATCAAAAGTCTTAATTATAAAATAAAAAAAGTTATATAATTTATTAGTAGCTATACCATTACAAGCTTCAAAATGCTGATTTTATTTTAACTCAAGTTATTCTACCACAACGTTTTTTGTATTTGATCTCACAAAACTGCGCTAAAATTAAACTTTACGAATTACAGAGAAATAAATTACTATGTTTTACTGTAAATATATCAAAGTAACGCTACTCTCATTTCAACTTAAAACTTTAAACCTGAAACAAATAAAACTTTATATTTGGTTTTTCTATTAAAAACCAAACCATGAGACTTTTTACTATTATCATTTCACTTTTCACGCTTACCCTTTTTGCTCAAAAAAGCAATAAATACGACACTTATTTCGAAAAGGAAACGGAAACCAATCGGCTAATTATCAAGAAACCATAAAATACTACACGCTACTTGCGCATGATTTTCCGACTATCAAAATGCAGGAAATGGGACTGACAGATAGTGGTTATCCACTGCACATGATCACTTTTAATCCTGATAAGCAATTTGATTTTAATGTAATCAAAAAAAGCAAAGCTGTAATTCTGCAGAATACTGGCATTCACGCTGGCGAACCTGACGGAATTGACGCGACAATGCAACTGTTTAGAGATCTGGCTTTAGGAAAGATAGAAGGCTCGAAAAAATACGGTAATAGTAACAATTCCTGTTTATAATATTGGTGGAGCTTTAAACCGAAACTCAACAACCAGAGCCAATCAGGATGGTCCAGAAGAATATGGTTTTCGAGGAAACGCCAGAAACTATGACTTAAACCGTGATTTAATTAAATCAGATACACGCAACACTAAAAGTTTTGTCGAAATATTCCATAAAACAAACCCTGATGTTTTTATCGATAATCATGTAAGTAATGGTTCTGATTATCAATACAAGTTAACCTATATCATGACGCAACATAACAAATTAGGAACCGTTTTAGGCGATTATCTTAATAACGAAATGATGCCTGCATTGGTAAAAGATTTACAGAAAAAAAATCTGGAAACAACTCCTTATGTCAATGCATTTGAAGAAACTCCTGATAATGGATTTATACAATTTTCGGATAGTCCGCGTTACACAACCGGTTATACTTCCCTTTTTAATACCATCGGTTTTGTGGTCGAAACACATATGCTTAAAAATTATGCCGATCGTGTAAAAGCAACTTACTAATACATGACATCTACAATTGATTTTACAGATGCAAATTACAAGAAAATAAAGGAAATGCGTTTGAAAAACGAAGTGCAATACGCGCCTAAAAAACCATATACTATTAAATGGGAAATCGATAGCACAAAAATGACAACCTTTTCATTCTTAGGATATGAAGCAAGTCATAAAAAGAGTGAAGCCACAACTGGAGACCGATTATTCTAGACAGAACAAAACCATACAAAAAAGACATTCCGTATATAAAAGAATTCAAATCGGTTAAGGATGTTACAGTTCCTACCGCCTATATTATTTCTAAAGGTTTTTGGAATGTTATCGATTTACTAAAAAGCAATGGTGTAACTTATACGCAACTAAAAAAAAGACACAAGAATAGAAGTTGAGAGCTACCGAATTGCTGATTTCAAAACGACAAATTCTGCTTACGAAGGACATTATTTACATCGAAATACCAAAGTGACTTCTCAAATAATAAAAGTTCCTTTGACAAAGGTGATTACGTATTTTCGACTCAACAAAAAGCAATTAAATACCTATTAGAAACATTAGAACCCGAAGGTGTTGAACTCGTCTTTAACTGGAATTTCTTCGATACGATGCTACAACAAAAAGAAGGCTATTCGGAAATGTTTTTGAAGATACTGCAGCTAAACTTCTGAAAGATAATCCAAAATTAAAAGCTGATTTAGAACATGCAAAACTCAATGACCTAAACTCGCTAAAAATCCCAAGCAAACTGGGATTGGGTTTACAAACATTCTGCGTATTATGAAAAGGCGCATATGCAGTATCCCGTTTACAGATTACTGTGAGATGTTTTTTGTTAGAAAAAATGCGGACTGGGATTAGATTTTCTACTGAATTCTGATAGCTATCGGGAGCAAAGATTTTTGCATCAAATTATCTTGAAAACTCAAAGGTCACAAAGCTGTTTTGCAAATCTTTGTCAAAGTTTTTCAACTTTGACAAAGATAAATAGCACATTAATTCACAAACAAAACCCTAAATAAATGCCATACAAACTTTTTCTTGACCAATTAGAGATGTAAAAATGGTTTACAAAAATCTTAACTGATGCTGATTTTCTAATAGTTAGAAATTTTCATGATTTCAAAAAGTAATAATCGAAAACGGACTTCCAGAATTAATTAGTTTTGATAATGATTTAGGATTAGATGAGAACAATAATGTTGCCGAAGATGGTTATGCTGCTGCAAAATGGTTAGTTTATGAATCTGGGCTTGATTTACTAAATTTAAAATTTAATGTTTACTCTGCCAATCCTGTAGCATCACAACAAATTCAAAGTTTGCTTGATAATTACATTAAACACTTAAAGAATCACTAAGTCTAAATATTATAATGATAGAAATAACTAAAAACAAAAAACTAAACTCAATACTTTTAATCACAATTGTTTTGTTTACATTTTTTTGTATTTATTACTTACTTTTTTGAAAGACTTGCAAATAGAAGTTTATAACAAAACGAATCATAATATAGACTCTCTTGAAATTGATAATAAATATTATAATATTGAAAAAGGAAAAACTCTGGTGATTAAGGATTGTAAAAAAATTTTAATTCAAGATGGATTACCCTTTGGAGTCCCTAACGGAATCATAAGAAATAAACAAATTGACACTACTCAATTTCTTCTTTGCGGAACTGGAATTGAATCCGTTACGGAGGGGAAATATAAGTTTGATATTAAAGTCTTAGAAAACCAAAAATTTTATATACTATCTTGGGAAGAACATAAACCCGATAGCACGGATTAAAAGAACTTTAGTTTTACACAAAATAACCCCAAACTTGTCATTTCGAGGAACGAGAAATCTCCGCAAGAAACTAACTCACAGTTTTTCTTAAATTGTCGAGCTTCGCTAAGACTTCTCGTTCCTCGAAATGACAAAATGCGCAGACCAACTTTAAACTTGAGCTTCTATCAAAGTTGCTTACTCCCTTGATTGCAAACTTAGACTAAAGACGAATCCTTTTTTGCATTCAACCAATTATGATTTTCCGTAATATTACTATGTTTTAAATTTTTATTTTTGAAAACAAACTTAAAACCTAACTATAATGAATAAAATAATTCTTTTACTATTAATTTTAATTATTTCAATCTCATGTCAAAAAAGCAAAATTGAAAATCTACAAAATGAAATAGAAAGTATCATTAAACCAAATCTGAATGATCCTAGCAGCTATGAATTCAATTCTATGCATTTAGATTCTGTAGAATACCTTACAAGTAAACTAGAAATACAAACGATTTTAAAAGACATTCGCAATTTACAAAAAGAAAATAATAAAATATCTCAAGAACAAATCAGTTTTCTTAAAAGAAAAATTCATTTTTATTCATCTCTAGACAAATATAAATTTAAAGGGAACTTCTCATTTAGGGGGAATAATAAATTTGGAGCAAAAATTCTTGCAGAATATATTTTTGAAGCAGATAGTACTTACAAAATTATATACATAAAAGATAATAATGGAGATACAATTTATAAGAATATAAGAATGTAGAACTAATAATAAGCTGATTAAAAAAACTGAAAAACTTATTAATAACTTACTAGACTTTTTTTATGTCTTTCCAATATAGTCATTCCCCTGTAAAATATAAAAGCCTAATAAAAATAAATTTTATTAGGCTTTTTTTTTAAATTGTGACAAGAATAAAGATTATTTATCCTTCAATATTTTTTCTAAAAATTCAACTTTATCTTTTTCAGCTTGAACCAAACGCTCGTACAATTTTTTATTTTCATCGTAAGCCTCGATTAACTTATCTAGAGGATTAAATGTAAGATTACTACAAGAATTGTTTAGAATCTGTCCTTTTGCACTATTATCATAGAAATTGTTAAAGAAATTAATTGCAACTTCCTCTGAAAAATTTTTAAGTGCTTCAACACTTACTCCCAAAGCTTTTGCTACATCAATAAGCTTTTCATCACTTATAGTTTCGCTATTTTCAAGAGCGGAAATTGCTTGCTGATTTGTTCCTAAAGCTTGTGCTAATGCTTCTTGTTTCATGTCACGAAGTTCACGAATTCGGCTAATTTTTCGTCCTATATGACTTGGTTTCGTTAGTGTGCTCATAATTCAAAGATAATATTTAAGGGTAATAACAAGCAATATATAAAAAACATATTTTATCATGTATGATACAGTCAAAATGATTTGCTTAGTAAAAACGCATTGCTCATTGTGTGTTAAACAAAAGTACGATTTTTGAGACATCAAATAGTTAAAAATGAAAAATTATACCTATTCACTAGTGAAAGTAACAAAAAATAAAACTTGAAACGACCAAGGTTGTCAGAATACCCCAAGAGTATATAAAAATAGACAAAATGAATTTACAGAGAAAAGTCAAAAGAAAGTTAAATGACAATTATGCGGAAGTTATATTTAGTAATTTCGTAATATTAGTTGTACAAAGCAATTAAAGTAACTTAAATCTTAAAAAAAATGTCGCAATTATCACGTTTTTCAAACAAAGTAATAATTATTACTGGAGCAGCTTCAGGAATGGGACGCGCAACTGTAATTAGAATGGTAGCAGAAGGAGGAACAGTCATAGGTATTGATTTAAATGAATCAGGGCTTGAAGAAACTGTTCAGTTGGCACTAAAAACTGCTGGAAATGGCGGATCAGTTAGCTATATGGTAGGTTCAGTAAGTGATGAAAAAACAGTTATAAAGATTGTTTCTGATGTCGTAGCCAAGTACGGAAAATTAGATGTTCTGGTTAATAATGCAGGTATTTTACGTTCTTCTCACACTACAGAAACTTCAGTTGAAGAATTCCAAACTATAATTAATACCAATTTATTAAGTGTCTTTATGTTCTGTCGTGAAGCTTTACCTCATTTAATTAAAACACAGGGAAATATTGTAAATCTTGCTTCTACTTCTGCTTTTTTTGGGCATCCCTATATGATTCCATATGCAGCAAGCAAAGGAGGAGTTGTATCAATGACCCATTCATTAGCATGGGAATACTTGAAACAAGGAGTAAGAGTAAATGCCGTAGCCCCTGGAGGAATAAGTACTCCTATGATCAAAAATCCTTTTGGAAAAATAGCTGCAGATGTAGATATGAGCCTATTTACACATTTAGCACGTCCTGATGGAAAATTTGGAGAGCCAGAAAATATTGCAAGCGTAATTGCAATGCTAGCTTCTACAGACGGAAATTTTATTAATGGAGAAGTAATTCGTATCGACGGAGGAAATCACTCTTAGTTTATTCCTGATCATAAAAAAAGCCCCAATGAACGTAATGCTCATTGGGGCTTTTTTTATATGGTGACACGCCATCATTAAGGCACTAAGTAACTAAGGTTCTAAGACGCTAAGATTTATTCTCTAATTTCTCAAAAAAAAATATCGCATCTCACATTTTTTTACTCTTTTACAATAACCTTATTCTCTTCTTCGAATAATAATTTGATGTTTTCGTACGAGTTTTTTAGAGCTTCTTTTATTTGAACCGGATTCAACCAGGCTACTTTTTCGATTCCTTCTTCTAATTGTCCTTGCGGAGTTCCTTTAAAATCAGAATGCATTTCGAACCAATGCGTAATTTTTAATTTGTATTTACCATTACGCTTAAAAACGTGATAGGTCTTCTGTAATTTATTGGTAATTGTTAGTTTTCCAACTCCCGTTTCCTCTTCTACCTCACGCATGGCAGTCTCTTCTATGGATTCTCCTTTTTCAATTCCACCTTTTGGCAAGTCCCATTTTCCATTTCTGAAGATGAATAACACCTCACCTTTTTTATTATAAACTAGTCCTCCTCCTGCTTTATTGACAGGAATTTTTGACTTTAACGTTTTCATAATCTCCTTCTCATCAGGATGATATAAATAAGCTGCTTGAATTTTATTTTGGAACATTTTGACAATAATTTGCTCTATGTCAATACTTTCCAACAAGAACAATTGAAAATTAGTCTCTTTTGAGATTTCATTTGTCAAAAAAAGTGGTTTGTCGTTCACAAAAACTTTATACATTTGTACTATGATTTTTAATAAAGATACTGCCAAAAAACAGCCGAATTGCTTTTGCAAATAAATGCAATTAAATTGAATCCAGGAAATCCTTTTACATGGGCTTCGGGATGGAAATCACCTATTTATTGTGATAACAGGCTAATCCTCTCATTTCCAAGCATCAGAAATTATGTTAGAGATGAGTTTGCTAAGAACATTGAAAAACAATTTGGTAAGCCAGATGTAATCGCTGGAGTTGCTACAGGAGCCATAGGAATTGGTATCCTTGTTGCAGAAAGCTTAGGATTACCGTTTGTATATGTTAGACCAGAACCTAAAAAACACGGAAGACAAAATCAAGTTGAAGGTTTTTTACAAAAGGGACAAAATGTTGTTGTAGTTGAAGATTTAATAAGCACAGGAAATAGTAGCTTACTTGCAGTTGAGGCTTTGCGTAATGCTGGAGCCAATATTAAAGGAATGGCTGCGATATTTACTTATGGCTTTGATGTTGCTGAAAAAAACTTTAAAGATGCAAATATCGACTTATACACATTGAGTAACTATTCGAATTTATTAAACCTTGCTGTTGCTAAAAAATACATTCCCAGAAGAATTAATTACCTTTACAGGAATGGAACATAAACCCAGCTGCTTGGAAACAAGAATAATTTTTTAAATTTTTAAAATAAAATTTTCTGATTTTTCAGAATAAAAACACAAATAAATATGAACTTAGAAAGTCCAAAAGTTACTGTTCAGAAATCGGCTCAAGAATTATTTGATTTATTGAGTGATGTGAAAAATTTTGAAAAATTAATGCCTGATAACATTGCTAAATTTGAAGTAATTGGCGAAGACGCTTTTATTTTTGGTTTAAAAGGAATGCCAGAAATAAAATTAAAAATGAAAGAAAAAACAGCTCCAAGCAAAATCGTTTTGGGTGCTGCAAGCGACAAATTACCATTTACATTGGTATCTAACATCGAAACAGTCTCAGATACTTCTAGTGCTGTGAAATTGGACTTTGAAGGAGAATTCAATCCAATGATGGCAATGATGATAAAAGGGCCTATTGGCAAATTTATTGAAACTCTTGCCAATAATATGACAAAGCTTTAATTATTAATTATCGAATTGTTAATTACAAAAAAATATAAAGTCCGATTAGAAATTCTAATCGGACTTTTTTATGCCACTCCCTATAGCTATTGGGATAAAAATATTAAAGTGTGTTTTTTTTAGTTTCTCGCAGATTAAGCCGATTTTTTTCTAGGTGCTGCCTCCCTAACAACAGGAGCATGTATTAACCTT
>NZ_JBXBAV010000096.1:0-3913 GCF_056783245.1 Flavobacterium sp. TC780
TCAGACACGCTCCTGTTGTTAGGGAGGCAGCACCGAAGTAATTCGTTTTAATGTCGAGGACAGTAATGTTACCTCAGTCACAATGAAAGTAAACCCCCAAACTGAGGCTTCTGGAACTTACTTCATCTCTAACATTGAACCAAAAACCACGTTAAAAATGGTTGGCGAAGAAAATTTCAGAAAATCATTTTACAGCCGAATCCAACTCTGAAGGGGTAATTTTGCCTTTAGTTTGTACTTGGTTTTTTAAGCCAAATACTTTTAAATACATAAATCATAACTACTATCATTTTAAAAATAGTAATGATGTTTGGACAGCGCATGAGTACGACTGAAAACTCCTGGCCAAAAGCATATATGGCATCAATGAACGCATCTAAGAAGAGGAAGAATGGGCCGATGGTATGACTTTTATTACCTACATGAAGTTCGACGATTTATTACCTTGGGCAGATACCTTTAATACCACTGCCGAAAAAAATGGCCGTGGCGAAAGTTATGATGAATTTAAATCTAGAAAAGCAACCAAATTTTTAAACGAAATTGAGATAAAATTTCCCGGAATAAAAGAATGTATCCAATCGATACACACCTCTACCCCTGTTTTCTTATCGTGATTATATTGGTGGACATAATGGTAATATGTATGGCTATATCAAAGATTCCAATAATCCGATGAAATCATTTATTGCTTCCAAAACCAAACTTAATAACCTGTATTTAACGGGACAAAGTATTAATATGCATGGCGTTTTGGGCGTAACTATTGGCGCCGTTGTTACTTGCTCCAGAAATAGTTGGGAAAGAATATCTAGTAACCAAAATCAATCAAGCCTCTGAATAATTTTGATTATGAAAAAGCGAATTCTGATTGTATTCTTAATCGGTTTTTTGTTGGTGTTGCTCTCTTGTGGCACTTCAAAATCAATGCATCATCAGCCCATTATAGCAAATTATGATACCGTTTTACCTATCATAAAAAAACAATCCGATTCGGTGTTTTCATCAGGAAACAACTTCTTCTTAAAAAACAAACAAGGCCTTTGGGAACTTTATGTAGAAGGAGATGCTTATCAAATCGGTCTTAATTCAGGAGCATTAACCGACTCTCTTTTAAAGAAACAAGAACGCATATTTTTCTCTAAAATTAAAGATATAGTACCCTCAAAGTTTAAGCAAAATATGCTTCGAAACTTTTTAAAATGGTACAACAGGAAATTATACCTCAATGTCCCCGAAGAATATCAAACCGAAATTTACGGTGTTTCTCAATATACATCTCATGATTACGATGCAATCGCATCACAGTATTTACGCAATTTGTATTTACATGCAGCACACGATATCGGTCATGCGCTACAAGATTTAGCATTGGTAGGCTGTTCTTCATTTGCAGCTTGGGGAGAAAAATCAGAAGATGGAAATTTAATCCTTGGGCGCAATTTTGATTTTTATGTAAATGACGCTTTCGCGAAAGACAAAATAGTAGCTTTTATAAAACCAAAAACAGGCCATCCGTTTATGATGGTAACCTGGCCAGGAATGATTGGAGCTGTTTCAGGAATGAATCAGGAAGGATTAACAGTAACCATAAATGCTGGAAAATCAAAAATCCCGCTAATTGCAAAAACTCCAATTTCTATTCTCACTCGTGAAATCCTCCAATATGCTACCAATATTGATGAAGCTATTGCTATTGCAAAAAGAACAACTGTTTTTGTTTCCGAGTCAATTATGGTAGGAAGTGCCAACGATAACAAAGCTGTTTTAATAGAAGTTTCTCCAAACAAATTTGGAGTTTATGAAGTTCCGAATAACAATCAGCTTATTTGTTCCAATCACTTTCAGAGTGATGCTTTAAAAAATGACAAACGAAATGAGAATCAAATTCTCAACAGTCATTCAAAATATAGATATGATAGAATGGTAGAACTTTTTGGAGAAACTCCAAAAGTAAATCCTAAAAAGGCATCCGAAATTCTTAGAAACAAAGATGGTCTGGAGAACATTAAATTAGGTTATGGTAACGAAAAATCGCTGAATCAATTAATGGCTCATCACGGTATAATTTTTAAACCCGAAGAAAAGTTAGTTTGGGTTTCTGCTAATCCGTACCAATTAGGCGAATTTGTTTGTTACGACTTGAATAAAATATTTAAAAATCGAGAGCAAACAGATACAATTGTATCTTTGTCTAAAAGTGAATTAAATATTGCAAAGGATCCTTTTTTGGCTACAGTCGAATTTAAAAATTATCAGAAATTTAGAATTGAAGATGAAAAAATCGATTCTTATTTAAAGAAAAAAGACACCATTTCATCTGAGTTTATTCAGGAATATCAATCCTTAAATCCAGATTACTGGGTAGTTTATTACAAAGTGGGATTGTATTTTTACCAGAAAAAAGAATATACTTTGGCACAAAATCACTTTGAAAAAGCATTGACAAAAGAAATTACAACTCTTCCTGAGAAACAGAAAGTCGAAAAATACATTAAAAAAATCAAAAGCAAGTTACAATGATTCCAGAAATAGAAAAAGGTTCTTTAGAAGAAATTAAAATTTTTCAAGAGAAAAAATTAACTGAACTTTTGACTTATATCAGTCAGAAATCTCCTTATTATAAAGACCTTTTTGAAAAGAAAAAAATTGACATTTCTGCTATCGAAACATTGGAAGACCTTCAACTTTTGCCTGTTACCACCAAAGAAGATCTTCAAAACAATAACGATGATTTTCTGTGTGTTCCAGTTTCTAAAATCATCGATTTCGCAACTACTTCAGGGACTTTAGGTGATCCTGTAACGTTTGGTTTAACCGATGCCGATTTAGACAGATTGGCTTATAATGAGGCTATTTCTTTTGATTGTGCAGGGATTAAAGAAGGCGATATTGTACAGCTCATGACCACAATTGACCGTAAGTTCATGGCTGGATTAGCTTACTTTTTGGGACTACGAAAATTAAAAGTTGGTGCAATCCGCGTTGGGGCAGGAATACCTGAATTACAATGGGATTCTATCTTAAAATACAATCCTTCTTATTTGATAACGGTTCCTTCATTTTTGCTAAAACTGATTGAATATGCCGAAAATCATAATATTGATTATAATAATTCGAGTATAAAAGGTGCCATTTGTATTGGTGAATCATTAAGAAATCAGGATTTTTCGATGAATATTTTGTCTAAAAAAATCACTGACAAATGGAATATCAAGTTGTTCTCGACTTATGCTTCAACCGAAATGAGCACTGCTTTTACCGAATGTGAGCACGAAAACGGAGGACATCATCATCCCGAATTAATCATTGTAGAAGTTCTTGATGAAAACAACAATCGAGTAAAAAATGGCGAAGTTGGTGAACTTACTTTTACCACTTTAGGAATCGAAGCCATGCCTTTATTACGTTTTAAAACTGGTGATATCGTTCAATTACACGACACTCCTTGTGCTTGTGGAAGAAACACGTTGCGTGTAGGCCCAGTCATCGGACGCAAAAAACAAATGATAAAATACAAAGGAACAACCCTTTATCCGCCTGCAATGAATGATGTTTTAAGTGATTTTGATGCTATCGAAAATCACATCATCGAAATATCTACCAATGATTTAGGAACAGACGAGATCCTGATTAAGATTGCTGTAAAAAGTCAATCGAATGAATTGTTGCAAGAAATCAAAGACCACTTTAGAGCCAAATTAAGAGTAACTCCAAAAATAGAATTTACTTCAAAAGAAATACTAAACCCTTTGGTTTTTAACCCAATGAGTCGTAAACCAATTCGGTTTTTTGACAACAGAGATTCTTAGGACAAGGAACTAAGGTTCTGAGGTACAAAGGAGGTGCTGCCTCCCTAACAACAGGAGCATGTATTAACCTTAGCAATACGTACTGAAACCAGTAGATGACA
>NZ_JBXBAV010000097.1:0-6436 GCF_056783245.1 Flavobacterium sp. TC780
CACAATGTGTCATTATTTTTCGGATTGATACTAATTGGCTTGCTCTTGTATTTTTTTCTGAAAAAAACCTGTCCATCCTAATACATAGTGAAGCAATACCAAATGCTTGTTTTGACGTTTGGAAATGGTCTAAACAAGCATTTGGTATTACTGGCTATCTATTAGGATGGACAGGTTTTTTTCAGAAAAAAATACAAGAGCAAGCCTTATCATCACTTCATAAGTATCAATCCAAAAAATAATGACACATTGTGACACATTGAGAGCTCTTTTTAATCGTGATCTCAATAAATTAAAACTCGAAATCGAATCCTATCAAAATGAAGCTAAAATCTGGTCTATAGATGAACAAATTTTAAATTCGGCAGGAAACCTATGTTTACACCTAATCGGTAATTTAAACACGTATATAGGTGCCGCATTAGGTAATTCTGGCTATATAAGACATCGAGAATTGGAGTTTTCGTTAAAAAACATACCAAGAACCGAATTAATTGCAAAAATCGAAAAAACAATCATCGTAGTTGATACCGCTATAAGTAATTTATCAGAAGAAGAATTGGAACATGAATTTCCAATTATTGTTTTTGAAGATAAAGATTCTATAGGATTTATTTTAACGCATCTCACCACGCACCTAGCCTATCATTTAGGACAAATAAACTATCACCGCCGCTTGTTAGACGATATCTCAATTGTTAATGGTTGATAATTTAAAAAAGAAGCATTAAGATATTAAGTTTCATAAAATAACAAAAGCTTAATTTTCTTAATCCCTTATTTTAAAAAAAAATCAAAAAAAAATAGCTTCGATTGAAGCTATTTTTTTGTTTTATGATGCAAACCAACCTGAGACTAATTCATCTTCAAATGTATTTACATTTTCATGTATAAATTCGTTGGTTTCTTTGTTGTATTCATAATCTAACGCCCATGTTTTATGGTTTTGCGCTAATTCTTTAATACTATTGCAAACAAAAGCAATTTCTTCGCTAGTTGTTGTTGGATGTATTGACATTCTTATCCATCCTGGCTTACGTATTAAATCTCCAATAGTGATTTGATCAATTAACTTACTTGAAGTTCTTGATCCACATGCAATAAAAAATGCCCATAAGTACCTGCACAACTACAACCGCCTCTAGTTTGAATTCCAAATCTGTTGTTTAATATCTTTACACCTAAATTAAAATGCAAATCTTCAATAAAGAATGAAACTACGCCTAAACGTTCCTGATGTTGTCCTGCTAAGATTTTAATATTCGGGATTCCATTCAATTCATCAAAAACAAAATCAACAATTTCATGCTCACGTTCTAGCATTTTATCTACTCCCATTTGTTCTTTTAACTCAATGGCCAAAGCCGTTTTTATTACTTGCAAAAAACCAGGAGTTCCACCATCTTCACGATCTTCAATATTATCGATATATTTATGCTCACCCCATGGATTTGTCCAACTTACTGTTCCTCCTCAGGACAATCCGGAATCATATTCTTGTATAATTTTTTATTAAAGACTAAAACTCCTGATGTTCCTGGTCCTCCTAAAAATTTATGAGGAGAAAAGAAAATCGCATCCAGATAAGCCTCTGAATCTTCTGGGTGCAGATTCATTTTTACATATGGTCCTGAACATGCAAAATCAACAAAACAAACTCCATTATGCTGATGCATCAATTTGGCTGCCTCATAATATGGAGTTTTTATTCCTGTTACGTTTGAACAAGAAGTAATTGAAGCTATTTTATAAGGTCTATCTTTATATTTATCTAATAAAATTTCTAATTTTTCAAGGCTAAAAAGTCCTTTTTCGCAAGCAGGAATAATTTCTACATCGGCAATGGTCTCTAACCAACTCGTTTGATTTGAGTGATGCTCCATATGCGAGATAAAAACAACTGGTTTTTTATCTGCAGGAATTATTGTGAAATCTTTTAGGTTCTCAGGGATTTTTAATCCCAAAATACGTTGAAATTTATTAACAACACCCGTCATTCCTGTTCCATCTGTAATTAAAATATCATCTTGATTTGCATTAACATGACGTTTAATAATATTTCTGGCATAATGGTACGCTTTTGTCATGGCAGTACCTGACACAGTGGTCTCAGTATGCGTATTTGCGACAAAAGGTCCAAATTGGTTTATAATTTTCTCTTCAATCGGTCTATATAATCGCCCGCTGGCAGTCCAATCGGTATAAATTATCTGTTTTTTACCATAAGGAGAGGTAAATTCCTGATCGATTCCAATAATATTTTTTCGAAAATCTTGGAAATAAGCTTCTAAAGCCGTGGTATTGTTTTTGATATTCATTATAAACTGATTTGATGCCAAAGGTATATATTTTTTATATAATTGTGAATTTGTTAATAGTGAAGTTAAAACTATAGTACAATTTCTTTTATTTATAATTAAACACCTCTTTAACAGGCATATTTTTAGCAAAAGCAACAAATTTAGAGTTAAATTTGAATAGAAAACATTAAAATGTTCCATTCATAATCAATAAACAACAATAATTATTTTAAATATATATGAAAAATCTATCTATAGCAACTTTTGGAGGAGGCTGTTTTTGGTGTATCGAAGCAGTTATTCAGCGCTTAAAAGGCATAATATCAATAAAATCAGGCTATGCTGATGGACATATAAAAAACCCTGCTTATCGTGAGGTTTGTACAGGAAAAACAGGACATGCCGAGGTTGTTCAGGTAACTTTTGACCCTGAGATCATTTCATACCATGACTTAATAGCTATTTTTATGACGAGTCATGATCCTACTACTTTAAATCAACAAGGAGCTGACAAAGGGACACAATACCGTTCGATCATTTTATATCATGATGATGCACAAAAAGCAATTACTGAACAAGTAGTTGAAGCTGTAAAGTCTTTTTATGCTGATCCTATCGTAACCGAACTAAAACCTTTTGAAGTGTTTTATGAAGCTGAAGAAGATCATCAAAATTATTACAACAACAATCAGGAAGCTGGTTATTGCCGAATGGTAATTGATCCGAAAGTGCAAAAATTAAGAAAAATGTATGCCGATAAACTCGCATAAACAAGCACAAATTACTGTTATTGAAATTGAATAAAAATGAAAAAATTAAATATACATAATCGGTTTACAGCCGAACTTCCTGAAGATCCACTAAACACTAACGAGACAAGACAGGTTTTAAACACTTGTTTCTCATATGTTAATCCAAGAATTCCTACTGAACCTAAATTAATTCACGCTTCAGATGCAGTGGCCGAATTAATTGGGCTTTCGCATGAAGATATTCAATCAAAATCATTCCTGAATATTTTTTCCGGAAAAGAAGTATTACCCACTACCCACCCATATGCTATGTGCTATGCTGGGCATCAATTCGGAAATTGGGCAGGGCAATTAGGAGACGGCAGAGCTATTAATTTAACTGAAATTGAGCACAACAACCAGTTTTATACTTTACAGCTAAAAGGAGCTGGAAAAACGCCTTATTCTAGAACCGCTGATGGTTTAGCTGTATTGCGTTCTTCTATTCGTGAACATTTATGCAGCGAAGCTATGTTTTATCTAAGAGTTCCTACCACCCGTTCTCTTACTTTAATCTTATCTGGCGACGAAGTATTGCGTGATAAACTGTATGATGGCAATCCTACTTACGAAAAAGGAGCAATTGTATGTCGTGTAGCACCATCATTTATTCGTTTTGGAAGTTTTGAAATGCTTACGGCACGTAATGAGCTTAAAAATCTTAAATTACTTACTGATTATACCATTAAATATTATTATCCTGAAATAAAAGAAGAGGATGATAAAAAAAACTACATCCAATTTTTTAAAGCTGTCGCTGATAAAACCCGAAAAATGATTCTAGATTGGCAACGCGTAGGCTTTGTACATGGTGTAATGAATACAGATAATATGTCTATTCACGGTTTAACAATAGATTTTGGTCCTTATGGCTGGCTAGAAGATTACGATCCTAATTGGACGCCTAATACAACCGACAACCAGCACAAGAGATACCGTTTTGGCAATCAGGCTAATGTTGCTAAATGGAATTTATTTCAATTAGCAAATGCACTGTATCCTTTAATCAATGAAGCTGAGGGCTTAGAAAGTATTTTAGAATCATTCTCTGATTTATATGATGAAGAATATAAAGAAATGATGCTTAGTAAACTAGGTATTTCAACTTATAAAGAAGCTGATAATAAAATTATCTCTGATTTAGAAACAAACTTGCAATTATCTGAAACAGACATGACTATCTTTTTTAGAAATTTAAATAAAATCAAAAAAGAACAAACTGCAAAAGAAGCATTTGCTCATGTTCAGGATGCCTTTTATAAACCTGAAGAAATTAAAGGTACTATTTTAAATACTTGGCTAGAATGGTTTTCGTTCTATTTAACACGTTTAAATACTGAAAAAACATCCAACAATGAACGTGCAGCAGGCCAAAACAAAATAAATCCTAAATATGTCTTGCGTAACTATATGGCACAATTAAGCATTGATGCTGCTGATGAAGGTGATTATTCTCTAATAGATGAATTACATCTATTACTTAAAAATCCTTATGATGAGCAGCCTGAATATGAAAAATGGTTTGCTAAACGACCTGATTGGGCAAGAGATAAAGTAGGTTGTTCAATGCTTTCTTGTAGCTCTTAAATATTATTTAGTCCAACAAGTATAATAATCTTAGCACATAGAATCATAGATTTTGCGAACATAAAAAAATAGACGTTTCACTTATTCAAAACCCACATAGCTATCTATGTGAAAGAAATATGCTTCTTTTTGTCTTCTTTTTACAAAAAACTATGTTTCTATGTGTTTAATAATTTTTACAATAACTGTACTCAACAATTATTTCGAAGTAATATAATCTACAATCATATTGGCGTGAACGCGTGAATTCTCTATAAACCATTTATGAGTTTCCATTCCACCACAAACAACACCTGCCAAAAACAATCCTGTAACATTGGTTTCCATTGTTTCGGGATTGTATGTTGGTACTTTTCTTTCATCATCTGACAATTGAATTCCCATTTTCTCAAGAAAAGTTATATCTGGCTTATATCCTGTGAGTGCCAAAACAAAATCACTTTCAATTCTTACTTTTCCGTTTGGAGTATCGATTTCGACTTCATTCTCATGAATTTCAGTAATATTAGACTCAAAATAAGCTTTTATACTTCCTTCGTTTATTCTGTTTTCAATATCTGGCTTAACCCAATATTTTACTCGATTATTTATTTCGCTTTTACGGATTACCATTGTCACATTAGCTCCTTTTCGCCAGCATTCCAGAGCCGCATCCACTGATGAATTGTTAGCGCCAACAACCAAAATATTCCTAAAAGCATATTCATGGGCTTCTTTGTAATAATGTCGAACATGTGGCAATTCTTCTCCTTTTACATTCATGTGAATCGGAATATCATAAAAACCTGTTGCAATAACTACATTCTTAGCTTCATACTGCCTTTTGTTTGTAGTTATTTTAAAGAGTAAATTTTCTTGCTTGATAACTTGTGTTACTTTTTCAAATAAATGAATAGAGAAGTCAAAATAACGATGAATATTGCGATAATACTCTAATGCTTCCTGACGGCCTGGTTTTGGAGCAAGACAATTAAAGGGTATATCCCCTATTTCAAGTCTTTCAGCCGTAGAAAAGAAAGTCATATACAGTGGATAGTTGAAAATACTATTTACAATTGCTCCTTTTTCGATGATCAGATACTTTAATTTTTTCTTTTGTGCTTCGATTGCACAGGCTAAACCTATTGGTCCTCCTCCAACAATTATCAAATCGTATTGCCCAACTACCATAAATACTATTTGTTTTTCCAATCCGAAAATGGATTCTTACTTAAATATGCATTGTAATACCTTGAATCATTGGTAACTTCTTCTCCCAACCAATCTGGTTTTTCGAATATATCCGTTTCTGATTGCAGCTCAATTTCGGCAATTATCAATCCTTCATTTTCTCCATAAAATTCATCTACTTCAAAAACATGATTTCCTGATTTTATTTCGAATTCTGGTTTTCTCAATTTTACCTTTTTCGCATAATTTTAATAATTCTTGTGCTTCCTCCAGTGGAATTTCATTCTCCCATTCAAATCGTGACATTCCGCTCTCACTTCCTATTCCTTTTATTGTGATATATCCTTTTGTCCCTTTTATACGAATACGTACAGTACGTTTCGGTTCTGAACATAAATAACCTTGCGCAATTCGATTTTTAGCAAAAGCCTGCTCTTTAAAATCGGTTGTTTTAACTAAAAATTTTCTTTCTATTTCGACCATCTTTTCCATAAATAAATTCAGTTAGCAAGTTACTGATTTTAATTAATTGACGAATCAAGATTCTTAGGTGCTGCCTCCCTAACAACAGGAGCATGTATTAACCTT
>NZ_JBXBAV010000098.1:0-21263 GCF_056783245.1 Flavobacterium sp. TC780
TATGTATTGCTAAGGTTAATACATGCTCCTGTTGTTAGGGAGGCAGCACCTAATAACAAAATATGCCCTACAAAAAATACAATAACACACTAAAAGATACTATTTACTTGACATCACAAATATTTTTTCAAACTATTTAAATTCAAATAACTATCATAAAAAAAGCACATTTATTTTTATCTATTTGTCCCTACATTCAAAAAAACATCCTTTTTAAAGTGAAGAATAAAGTAAATTATTTCCCTTATTATATTTAACAAAAGCACTTTCCTACTAAAAGCAACTGTTTTAAACTCTAAAACAGGAATAAATAAACATTTTTTTGTACTAGTAATCTTTTGTCATAAATTTGCACTTTACTACAAGTAACAAAACATTGAATATTATTAAGCTTTTCAATTAAATTATATTTAGAAGTAGTAAAAATCAAAACACTACTTTACTAGTAGACTCAGCATCAATTGTATCGACTAATTTTTTTCTTTTAGAGGAGATTTAAGATCAAATTAAACAAAGAAAAAAGTGGAAAAGGAAGGAACAAACTGGACTATCTGTCAAGAATGCCAAGGACGCGGTAAAAAAAGCCGAGGACTCACTAAGAAAGCACGGCTTCACTACCAAAAGGCATTAGACCAATTTGAAAAGACAAAAGGCGAAGGGATCCCTCCCCTTCTTCCAAAAGGACATCTCTATTCATGCCTAAATTGTTCCGGATCTGGGTTAATCCATTCTGTTAGCCATCCTATCGCAGATAAAGAGAATCTCCCACACGTGGCGATTATAGGCGGTGGCATAAGTGGAGTAGCTTTAGCTGTGGCATGTTTGCACCGCAGAATTCCCTTTACCCTTTATGAACGTGACATCAATTTCAATATCTGTTCTCAGGGATACGGACTTACTTTGCAACAAGCCAGTAAAGCAATAGAAGGATTGGGGCTTTTCTCGTTAGAAGAAGGCGTAATTTCAACAAAACATATTGTTCATACTACAGAAGGAAAAGTCATTGGCGAATGGGGAATCCGAAAATGGCTGCAATCAGAGGCTAAAACACCTGCGAAACGTTCAAATATACATATCGCAAGGCAATCTTTACGCTTAGCATTACTACAACAGCTTAATGGCCACGATACTGTACAATGGGGACATCAGTTAATAGATTTTAAGGAATCTGAAAGTAAAGGCGTAGCTCTGAGATTCCAAGTAAACGGTGAAATAAAAAACTCCAAAGCAGATCTTGTCGTTGGAGCCGATGGCATTCGTAGTTCTGTGCGAAAGTTACTTATTGGTGATAGCATCACTCCTTTACGCTATTTGGGCTGCATTGTAATATTAGGAATTTGTCCTTTGAAAACTCTCGAAAATCTTTCTAGCCCTTTGTTGGACTCAGCTACTGTATTTCAAACTGCCAACGGTAACGAGAGGATTTATATAATGCCATATACATCAGACTCGGTAATGTGGCAACTTAGCTTTCCGATGTCAGAAGAAGAAGCTAAGGCGTTGAGTGCTGAAGGAACTAAAGCTCTCAAAGAAGAAGCTTGTCGTAGAACTCAATGGCATGATCCGATTCCTCAGATTTTAGCAGCAACTCTGGAAACTCAAATTTCTGGCTATCCCGTATATGATCGAGAATTACTCCGATCAGAAATGTTGGAAAAAGCAGGACAAGTAACTCTGATTGGAGATGCAGCACATCCTATGAGCCCATTTAAAGGACAAGGTGCAAATCAGGCATTATTAGATGCACTCACACTAGCTCGAGGCATTTTAAAAGAATGTGGTCCTTCATCACAATGGAGAAAAACCGGAATCAGAAAAAGTGTATTAACTGAATTTGAATCTGAAATGTTGGAACGCAGTGCTATTAAAGTAAAAGGCTCTGCTGAGGCTGTACAATTCCTGCATTCCGGAAATTGTACTTCATGAAGGCAATCAACCGAGAGGAAGATGTTTGAATAAAAAGCACCTTTAACGAGGTTTAAGTTGTCCATTTAAAAACTTGTTTGACAAGATTCTGATTAAAAAACATAAAAAAACTCCAATATTGCTAATGGAGTTAATTATAATATATCAGAACCATAATCGAATACTTAATGGTAATTTTTACTAGTCCTAAGATTATGTTTTTTTATTTAAGTCAATGTGTAATTTACTTAATTGTGTTTTTTAAGAAAAGCTTTCATTGCTCCATAATATATTTCAGGAGCTTCAAATGGTGTATTATGCGAGGCATTCTTTATGTATAATAATTCTTTATCCTTCTTTGGGACATTTTTAAGCGCCTTATAGATTGTTTTACCTTGCTCTATTCCAATTGCATAATCATATTCTCCTTGAATAACTAATACAGGTTTTTTAATCACACCAATCTCATTTAGTATATTTAGATTATTGTAAGATTCTGTGTTCATAAAAACTTCGTTTACATATTCAAGTTTTGCAATTGCCTTTTCAAGAAGTTCAGGAGTATATTTTACCCTAGCATAAAAAGCTGAATCTTTAAGCAGCTCAGCCTTTTTTTCTTTCAATTCTGGCTTTGCCCAATAAACATCAAAACCTAAATCTTTTGGAAAATCATCTCTTATAATGTTCATATCATTAAAAAAATCTTTAAATCCATTTTTTTCAATTTCATCTAATTTTGCTAAAATTTCTTCATACCTTTTTTTCTTAATGGAATCTGTAGTCTTTTTTAGAAATTCGCTAGCCAATTTACGTTCATGTCTTATTAAAGCAAAATTTCTTTGAGGACTATCTGCAAACCCAGAACTGCAAATAAATGAATTAATTTTTTCCTGATGTTTTATCAAATACAAAAGACCATATGTTCCTCCCCAAGAGGTACCCAAAAGGTTTATCTTTTTGTTTGGATATTTAGCTTTTATATAATCTACAACATTATCTAAATCTTTAACAAATTGATCTGTTGTAAGCATTGATGTGTCTTTACAATCATCAGATTTTCCACCTCCTCTTTGATCAAAGTAGACCACTAAATAATCTTTTTCAAATACATCTCTATAAAACTCATGATCAATAGAAAAAGCACCTGGCCCACCATGTAATGTTATAATTATGGGCTTTTCTAAATTACCAATTACACGTGTATAAAGATTTGATTTCTCAATTGGTATAAAAAATTGGTATCTATCTGAGTACCCGTTTTTTGTTTTTGAGCTTTGCAAGTATTAATACTTACAAAAAAAATTGCTATGAGACCTAGTAGTACTCTTTTCATTGATGTTTGGATTTGGATGACTTAGGGGTAAATCAATAGTTAGTTTGTTATACAAGTAGCCAAAATAGTCTCTTTTAAAATCAAGTTCAAAAGGTATCTCAAAAAAAGAAACAAAATGCTATTATTTTTAATCGCATTTTTTGACTCCTTACTAATTTGTTTTTTATACAATTTGAAGAAACTCCTAATAAAATAATTTCTCATTGACTTCTCAACTAGAATATAGAGATAATTGTAATAAAGTTATTTATTATATTCGTTGATTATTAATTTAACTAAATAATGATAGAATCAAACCAGTTGCTTTTCTTTCTTAGTGCCTTGGGAGCTTTTAATGGTTTCATACTTTCACTATATTTTGCTATTCATGCTAAAAAGAAAATTTTTGCTAATTATTTTCTATCCTTACTACTACTGGTTTTAAGTATCCGAATTGTTAAATCCGTATTTTTTTACTTTAATCCTAATCTATCCAATATTTTTATTCGAATAGGACTTTCAGCTTGCGTTTTGATTGGTCCTTTTCTTTTTTTATACCTAAAGCCTTGTGCAGAAAGTGAAAAACAAAATTGGAAAAAACATATAATACCTTATTTAGCAATAATAACTGTGTTAGGTTTTTTCTACCCTTATGTTGACCATCAAGCAGTTTGGAGCTGTTGGATTGTAAATGCAATATATTTACAATGGTTTATTTATATTATTTTGTCCTTAAAATATATCCAGCCGATTATTCAGAAAATCAAAGAGAAAGAAAGTCTAAAAAAAATAGATGTTTGGCACCTTAGCATCTTTGTAGGAGTTGCATCTATATGGTTAGCATATACTTTGGCAGCTTACACATCATATATCGTTGGGGCTTTATCGTTTACATTTATTTTATACTTAATTGCTTTACTTTTAATTTTTAGAAATAGTAATGAAACTTCTTTTTTTCAAGAAAAAGAGAAATATAAAAATAAAGAAATAGACACAGAAACGCGGAATCTAATTAGCCAAAAGCTATCAATAATAATTGAAAAAGAACTATATCTTAATCCAGATTTTAGTCTTGAAGAAGCGGCAAAAGAACTGAAAGTAACAAAGCATATATTATCTCAATATGTAAATGAAATTCTAGGTAAATCTTTTTCAAATCTCATTAAAGAATATCGAATCGAAAAAGCAAAAAAACTACTTGAAACCGAAAAAAAATTTACATTAGAAAGTCTAGGTTATGATAGTGGTTTTAGCTCAAAATCTACTTTTTTTACAGCTTTTAAAAAAATAACGGGGGTTACTCCTGCCGAGTATCAAAAATCATTCTCAAAGTCAGTTCGATAATATAAATTAAGAGTTCTACTTTATAAATTAAAACCTTTAAACTACCTACATACAGGATATTTGCTCTCTTTATTAATAATTTAAAATTAAAAAAATGAGAAAAGTATTTTTATTTATTACCCTTTGTTTATTGTTTTCTAATGCAAATGCGCAAACAAATGATGCCACAAATGACTGGTCATTGGTTGAAAAAACGCTTAATATGTATATCGATGGACAAGCCACTGGTGATTCTGCTATGGTAGCGTCGTCATTTCATGACTCATGGCAATTAAAATATGCTACTGAAAACGAATTTAATATTGTACCTAAATCAAAGTATATTGTAGGCTATAAGAAACATCCTAAATCAAATAATTGGTCAGGGCGTATTGTATTTATTGACATTACAAATAGTGTTGCCTGTGCAAAAGTTGAAATTAGTACTTCAAGGCTTTTATTTACAGATTATTTCAATCTAATAAAAACCAATCAGGGTTGGCTTATTGTGGACAAAATTTCAACTAGAACACCCCACAAAATAGTCGAAACTCCAGCATCCAAACCGAAGGAATAAACTTTTTTAAACCACGTAATTCTCAAAAAATGAATAGAACATTAGTATTCTTGTTTCTTTCTGTATGTTTATATCATACGAGTGTTTTTGCACAAAACAAAATCTTATTTGTAACCTCAAATCAAGATTTTTATGGAAATACTAAAATTGCAGCTGCTAATCATTTTGCAGAAATTGTAGTTCCTTATGATATATTTACAAAAGCTGGGTACACCGTTGAGTTTGTAAGCCCAAAAGGAGGAGCTATCCCAATTGGTTACATCAATGCATCTGATCCTTTGCAAAAAAAATATTTATATGAAGGCTGGTTTATGGACAAATTAGAACATACAATGAAACCAACTGAAATTATTTCCGACAATTATTCCGCAATTTTTTATAGCGGAGGCGGTTCAGCAATGTTTGGCGTAGCAGAAGATACGACTATCCAAAAAATTGCAAGAGATATCTATAGCAAAAATGGAGTAATTTCAACTATTTGCCATGGAACTGCAGGAATTGCTTATTTAAAGGATGAAAACCAAAAGTCTCTTTATTCAGGAAAAAAGATTACTGGTTATCCTGATGAATTTGAAAATAAAGATGCCGAATATTACCAAACATTCCCGTTTTCAATAGATAAAGCAATTAAAAATAATGAGGGTAATTTTGTATATTCTAAAAAAGGTGAAGATGCTTTTTACACAGTTGATGGCAGATTTGTAACTGGGCAAGACCCAGCATCTGCTGTCAAAGTAGCAAATGAAGTAATAGCAATTTTAAAAGCCAACTAAAAGAATCTTAAAACAAATCTGAGCATAAAAAAACTCCTTAATTTCTTAAGGAGTTTCTTGGTATAGCACAGGGATTACAATCGAACACCTAATAGGGCTTGTTAGCGTTAGTTTTTTTGTTTCAAAATATACAATCCTCCATTTTTTATGATAGGCTCAACGATACCTGTGCTATCGTTCATATAGCCACCAATATTAATATCATAATGCAAAAAAGCCACTTTTGATTTTGTTCTCAAATACTTGGGTAATTCATATAAATATAAATCGTTTTTACATTTGGAATCCTTAAAATACTTTATTGCTTTCTCTTTGAAAAACAAACTTTCGTTGTTATAAGCAACTTCATAGTAGGCTGTATTAATAAACGATGGAAAAACCCAATCTGGAAAATCAAAGAAACCTCCGGTAAAATAATACTCGTCTTTTTTGCGAGAAAGCAATTCGATTGAATTTGAAGTTTGATAATCAAGCTTTTGCTCCTTTAACAGTTGTGTATAATACATTTTTAGATAATCATCATCTATTTTTTCGCCAATTTGTTTGGTTGAATAAATTCCGCTTTTTTGGTTTTTTAAAACAATTAGTCTTTTATCCGCAAATTTTGCGGGAAAATTTAAAAAATCAATCTGACCAATGGTATCATTTTCCAATTTATTACTTCCTGAATGCGTAAACCTATAATCTCCTTTTTGTGAGAATAATAAAATCCAATTGTTTTTTATTTTAAAATACATTGGATAATTGTCGGCTAGATAGTCAAAATTCCTATTGGTTTCATAAACTACCATATCTGCATCTTTGTAATATTTTTCAAAAAGTATTTTAAAATCGCTTTCCTTAATTTCATTTTTAAAATTTAGCATTTGCGAAAATTTAGTATAAACCAGCTTCTTCCCTGAAAAATCATACACTCCATTTTCCGCAAATACATACGGTATAAAATTTGCAAAATCAAAAACAGATGTATATTTTTCTTTTGCTAAATCATCTGATATAATAATGTTTCCTAAATGATTATATTTTGTTAAACCTTTATTATTAGAAACGTAATAATCATTATTAATGCTATCATACAATATTGGAAAAGTACCATTCACTGGTAAAATTTCATAATTTTTAGATTCCGGTTTTGCTATTAGGCTTTTAAAATTTTTATAACGTTTTGGCTTAAAAAAATCATTTGTTGATATATTATAAGTCGTACATCTGTCTAAAAATAATAACACAAAAAGAGTACTAATAATCAAGGAATAAATAATTCTTTTCATGTTTTTTTGTTCAATTTAATGCTTTCAGAGACAAAATTACTACGCACATGTATATAATTCTGACAAAGATAAGATTTACTTACTATTGTGGGCAACAGGAAGAGTTTCTAAATTTTTTCATTCGAACCAAAAAAATCAAATAAGACATAAAAATGCTATCAGAAAATAAGGGACTATGAGGAGCTATTTCATTTTTTTAATAACAATTGTATTAATGAATAATACTCCCCCCTTCAATCATTTTAAATTTCCAATTTTTGGTATTACTTGAATAAGAATGCGCTGATTTTTGCGATCGTTTTTTTTATCAAATCTACCAACACCACCAGTTCCGGATCCTGTAATTTGAATTTCACAAACAGTCGGATTTAGTTTAATACGATTATCATCCCATAATTTTTTGACAGCGAGGGCTCTTAAATAACTCAATTCATAATTTTTTTCATATAAATCGCTAGAAGTCATACCTTCAATAAGCACGATGTATCTGATGTCACGATTTTTATATTTTTTTCCTAAATTATCAATAAGATTTTTAATTGACTTTCCTACATTGATAAGATATTCTTCATCTTTTTTATTTTTGAAAAAATAAGTATTTGTTTGAAATTCAATATTTTCTATAAGAGAAAATCGCTTATAAATTCTATCATAAGCAAAATATTCTTCAGGAAGCTCTTTAACAGCCGCTTGTACTTCTACAATACTTTCTAATTGCTGTTCAGTTACCTTCTGCTGTCTTTTCATCATTGCAATGACGAGTACAAAGAGAACCAGCATTATAAAAAATAAGCTTGTCATTAAATCGGCATAACTCGCCCAAAAGAAATTTGATTTTTTTGACATCTAGAATAATTTAAAAATTGTCCAAAAACAGAAACCAACACCAATTACTGCTCCTGAACCGATAAAAATATAGGTTGCATATTTAAGTACAGGAGGAATTTGTAGGTCCGGTTTTCCGCTATTTTTTATCGTTTCACCTAGAGCCTCGATAGACTTATTTAACTGTATCAGCTTCTGACTTTGAATTCGGTTCCCTGTTCGATACTTGATTTCAGTTCACCAATTTTTTTCAATTCATTCAAATTTCCACGATCGTCTTTTAAAAGTTTTTCAAGAAGATCTTCTTCTTTTATCGTAATATTTTTAATCGCATTAATCTGTGCGTCAATATGTCTTCTTAACTCATCAAAACTTTTACCCAATACATTATCAACATCAATAACTGCTTCAGTAACTATCTGCTTTCTTGAACTGACTTCTCGTAATTCAGATTGAAGAACACCAATTAATTCGTTATTAACAGTAATATTAGAACCGATACTACTCGCAATTTGTTCAATAGCATACGTTCTGTCTAATTGGTTACTGATGTTGTAATTAAGTTTTTGTGCATTGTCAACAAAAGAATTTAATTGATTTAAAAACGTATTAAATTTTTCAAATTCCTTGGTACTGATTCTTAGCTCTTGTAAAACGTTAACATTGAGTTTAGCCAACTGTGCCACATCAACATCCTTAAGTTCATTCATCAAATTGACTTGACTGTCAAACGAATGAAGAATTTTATCATCAGTCCATTAAAACTGGTCACATTTGTTGAAAAAGTATCGTTAAAGTTTAAAAGATTAGCTTGAAGCGAATAGATACTTGAAGAAATATTTTGTGATAAAACAGGCAATAACTGTGTTTGAATCCATGTGAAAAAGTCATTTTTTGATCCTTCAGCATACAATTTTGCACCCTTGTATTTCCATCCGGAAAGCAATATAGTGAACAAAAGCCCAACAAAACTGGCAATCATTGCAATTTTTACCCCTCCAATTAACATATCAATCGCACTTTCAAAATTGGCATCACTGATGCTCGGCATTGAAAAAAGCCCAATAATAATACCAATCATTGTTCCCATTAATCCGAGATATAGAGGAATTGGAAGCAACGAATTTATCTCTTCATCGACAGCATCTGTATTTCTTTCTACTACGTCTTTAATTAAGTTAAAATCACTGACTGCGCCCTTGTTTCGCATTAAGTAAGTATTCACCGACGAAAGAATTTTATCTAAAACTGCATTTGATTCTTTAGACTGAATAAGTGTCACTTCAATATATTTTTCTTCCATTTTATGTTTATTGAATTCTATTCCAGCCCAATATTTCATGACTTTTCAGAAATTTAAATTTTATTTTTTTCTCTTCACTTCCCTTAGCTATCCATATTAAGGATTCATAATCAATAATTTCCTCAATCATTGGTTCAGCAGCTTCTTCTTTGACATGGTCAGCAATTGGGCTCCTCTCTTCTTCTACAGTCTCATCAATTTCTTTTGTCTCAAAATTTTCAAGGACACCCAAAGGATTCTGGAATTTTTGCAGGTTATTTAAAATATATTCAATTTTGATGTCTTTTATTTGACTTTCAGGTATAAACACTTTTACTGTCTCAAAAGTAGAAGCATCTGGTACCATTGTCTTAAAATAATCTATTTTTGCAGCTGCATCAAGAAAGATCTTAATCTGAAAACCTACAATTATTGCGATAACAAATAGAATTAAAATTTCGTGCATAATTATTCGTATTTAATTTGTGATTTTGTCATGATTTTCCACTTATCATTTCTTTTTTCAGCAGTTCCAGAATGAATTGTAATAATTCTTTTAGCATTTTGATTCAGCGCATTTTGCGCATCACAGGCGGGATTAATGTAGCTTTGAGAATAGTCAACCACTGATTGAATTACTTTGGAATCTGTTGCAATAAATCTAAACTCTGCCATTAAAGGATTCTTTGTATCTACTATAAATTCATACAATGCCGATTCCTTACTAGTATTACCAGATACATCGAAAGTCCCATCCTCATTTGGAACCGACATATAAAAAATGTCTCTTATTGGTTCCTGTTTTAAAATTTCCTGCTTTGCAATTGGGATAGGTACAACTACAGGTTGTTCAATGCTCTTTTGATTCAAAATCTTAAAATTGTTTTCAAGTTCTGATATTCTGTTAGAGATCACTTGAATAGTATTTTCAAAATTTAAATTTCCTGAATTTTTAATATTTTCTGTATTTGAAATATTGACATGTGGGCGATTATCTATTTTTTTACGAAGCTCTTCAAGTTCTTTTTTTGATGCATTATTTTTGAAAATGACGCAAACTATTAGTATAATAAGAGTGATTCCAATAATCACAGCCAGAAGATTTTGTTCTATATAAGATGGTTCCATACTTATTTCTTTAGTTTTTACATTAACTACTTCAGTAACTGACTGAATTTGTGACTCTTCTTGTGACACTAAAGGACTATTAATACTATCAGATGGAGCATTTACCATTTCTTGATTTTCATCTGTAGCTAAAAATTCTTTAATTTGAGATTTAACCTCATCTAATTGTTGATGATTTTTTTTTGTAAAAGCATGTATTTTTTGAAAGTTTTCTTTCGCTTAAAAATATGTCACTAGCTAAAAAATCAACACTTCTATTTTTTTCTTTTTTTAAAGATTGAAGCTCTTCAAATAATGCAATAGAGGCGCTTTGGTCAGCAGGTATATCTTCTAATTTTAGCACCGTATTTTTACAATCATTATTGCTTTTTAAAACTACATTCATGCATACACAGGTTACAAAATCTACACCTTTTTCATATTGCATCTCATTAAGTTTCTGTGCATTTACAAATGATATAGAAAAAAAATATATTAATAAAAAGTATCTCATAATTGTGTCGTATTTAATTCAGAATGTATTTTGTATGCAAGGTTATTAAGTCCTCCTATTAAAGGATAAAAGAAAAGTGTTTCTTCAAGATTCACTTCATGATCGCCATCAAGTTCTTTCATTTTTTCTGCAATTCCAGATTTAAGATCGTCTAAAACATTTTCTTTTAAAAACATCCTATAAGTATCTAAATGGCTTGGATTTATTCCAAAATAATTTTTAAAACTTAATTCTTTATTTAAGTTAAAAACCCAATCAATGAAATTTTCATATTCTTCTACAATGCTGTTTTCTACAGATGCATTCAAATTTTTATAATTCTTTGGTGTTTCTGGAATAAGGATATCCTCACTTGTTCCCAGCAGTACTGTTTTTATTTCGTCAACAGAAACAGCTTGATCAGCCTGAATTTTCAAAGCTCCTTTACAGCTTATTTCTTTTGGAAAAGCATCTTGTTTTAATTCAATTTTTTTCAATTCTGATTCTTCAAAAATTTCCTTAAAAATAATTTGTGTCAATTTTGTCAGCGTATCAAGTCTATCGGTTCCATCGGTTATGTTTATAATTTTAGAACCCGTTCCACTAAATGTGATATGCTTTGGAATGCCTAAGTTTTTGGCCTTCATTATTTTTGCTATATGATAAATAATCGAAGCATAAAATAGTACGAATACAATTTTCAAATCACTGTTTAGCTTGAGTTTTCCAGTAAAAGAGATTGGTATATTTTGTTCGATTATTTTTCTGTTTTTCTCTATTGAAAAGAAAAAGGCAATTATATCTTCTGACTTACCATTTTCTTTTACATTTTCAAGAACTTTAGACAAATCATATTGATTGTTAGTCTCTAAAAGATATTGAATGCGAGCAACATATTTTTGTATAAATCCATTTATATGAGATGATCTGCCAAATGCATCACCAAAAATAGCATTGGCTGCAAAACGGAAAGAAGTTAACATTTCGGGCTTATTATTTTTGTACACAACAACATCTGTTGTTCCTCCACCAATATCAATTGAAACTACAGAATTAGCCATTGCATTGATGCCCATTTGTGTATTAAAATAATAAAATGGAGCAATCGATTCTGAAAGCTTTTCTGGAGTCTGCGAAGTATTGATGTATTTTTTAAATAATGTATTCCATTTTGACTCAAGCTCACCAATTCTAAAGGCTGTCATACTTGATGGATAAAGCCAAATCAATTTTGTTTTGTTTAAATCTCCCCCATTAAGTAATACTTTGTTTCTAATTAAGAGCAATAAATTTTCAAAGAAAGCATCTATGACTTTAGTCTCATTGGGGTTCTTGAAATTAGACCATTTTAAATTAGTTCTTGTTTTTGTGTTCTTAACAATAGCATATTTTTCATAAACAAAAGGGATGTTAAAATCAGCTAAGGCATAAGTTTCCTTGTCAATATCTAAGTTTATATTAGAATTAATTGCGGTTCTCAATGGAAAATTAAATTCACTATTGCTATTAACTTCCAGAGGTATAATCTCTTGTGGTATTATATCAATAAGCAGTTTCCCTAATAATATTTTATTTAAAGATTTTATAGTTTCAGGATTTTTGGGATCGTGCAACGTAGCGATTTGAATATCACTTTCATTAATCTCAAAAGGCTTTGGATCACCATTATCTTTTTTATATTCGATGTGTGTGTTTGTAGTTCCAAAATCTACTGCAAATATGAACTCAGAAGTACCTGGAATACTTGATTTAAACATAGGAATCAAAAGTACAGGTCCCAATTATTCTTAATTTCGATATAATCAAATCCTTCCTCGATTACATAATATGAAGAAGAGATATTATCATTTGCTTTTTCGCTTCTTTGCTTTAATGCTTTTTCTTTAACTTGCTTATTGTCTGCATTTTTATAAAACTGAAGCGCATATTTATTGTGTTTTGTATGTTCTTGGATGTCTCTGTCCATAAACGCAACCCTGTAATGATTTTGATTGTCTTGTACTAATTTAAGAAACGGATAAAGCGTTAGTCCAAATTGATTTTCTATGACAGCTCCCCTATTTCTAGACGATCAGGTTCTGCAATTTGATATTCACTTGTTGGAGGATAATACATTCTTTCATAAGCAATGTATTTTCCATCCTTAATTGGAATGCGAAGCGTGACAGTAATTCCTCGCGTTGACATTTGTTTTATTTCTAAAACTTTTTTCCCATCAGAAACTACACCTTGCAAATCTGAAATATTAAAATAGTCAAAATATTCCTTTTTTATAGGAAGTAAATATCCTTTAGTAATCTCTCCTGATGTCATCAAAAAATTACCATCAAAAAATTTCTCTTTGTGAATCGGATAAACTGTTCTTACAATGTAAGGTTCCAAAAAGTCACTTATTGTTAAATAAGGGTATTTTGCACCATCAAAGGGAAGGATTCTTTCTTTCAGAGCTTTATCTATATTATATTCAGCCTTGTTATTTCTGTTCCAAAAATCAGAGGTATATATTGTTTTTTCTGAATAATCTTCAACAGGCAATACAAGAGGTTTTGTGCCACCATCGTATTTACTTGAAGAAATGACAAACCCACTTTTTTCTTCAATACTGGTTGGTTGCTCTGTTTTTTTTTTCTAATTGGAAATCCTAAAATTTCAACAGGGCTATTTTCAAATCCAGAAGTAAGTTTTTCAAATTCGCTATTAAAAGCTTCAACCGTATATGCTGTTAAAGCATTTCTCTGCTCAGCGGTAAGCATTCGAAATGACATATCTAAGTAATCATCAAGGCTTTTAAATTTTCTAGTGAAATCAGGCATGAAATATTTGATTCCAAATATCAATTTCTGGAATGCAAAATCACGTTTATAAAGTGGTTGAAAAGTATCATCAAAAACAATATCGTTTCCAAATTGGATATTTACATATTTTAGATTGTTTGCTGAAGTGAAAAATAATGTTGCTGGTGATGTCCCTCCAATTATATTGACCGCATTTGGACCTGTCTTATAATTTAAAAGAAAAAGCCTTTGTGTATCATTAAAATTATATGCTTTAGCATCTTGTTCTAAATAAAGTTTTAATGTCTCTCCAAGTAATCGATGTTTGGAATTATTAGATTGAAGAAGTAACTCCAAATCATTTGTTTTATCCCAAGTTATAATACTTATTTTGTCTTGTAACTTATCTATATTGAAGAAAATCTCACCAATATCAAAACAGTCAGAAACCATTTTATGGAAAATTGTATTTCCCTCAAGATTGTTGCTGTTAACTATATTTTCAAATGCTGTTTTTACTAAGTCTATTCGTGCGAATGGACTTGGTATTGAAGTGATTTCTTTAGTTGCTGTAGCTCCCGAAGGATCTTGTATCGCTTCAATAGCATTTTTGCCATAAGAAGTTGAATTTTGCCAGTCTTCAATGTTATCACTTCCTTTATGAAATCGGAATACTTTTGCCATATTAAAATTTATATTTTTCAGAAACTAAAATTTCTGTTGTGTTATGGAATAAGTTCATAAATCGTTGCTCTATAGCATCATTATTCTTTAATTTTTTCTGTTCTTTTGAAAGGTGATAATTATACCGATCGTAATTTTTTCCTTTTTCTAGAAATCCTACATATGGCCTAACTCCTTTTACCATTTCAAACAGATTAGTATCATTAGCCAAAAGATTGAAAGGTGCAAAACTGCGTTGATTGTGAGCCATTTCATTAAGCCATTCTGTAAAATATTGATTAAAAACCCTTAGATAACTGCTGAAGAATGGCTGTGTCATAAAGGTTTGAATATCCAAGTTTTTAATCCAATCTTGATCAAGATCTTCCTTGATTTTAGAATTGAGATACATTGAAAAAAATTGGTATTGTGTCAAGCTGCTTTTTTAAAATTAGTTGCGTCGAAAAACCTAAATTTTCAATAATAGTGATGCAACTTCGTCTTTTATTCCAAATTCTTTATAAATCGGATTCTTAGCTTTTCCCATATCGTTTACCAAAGAAGTATCGGGAGTTTTTGCAAAATCGATTATTGATAAAGCTGCTGCAATTTCTAAAAAGTGAGCATCATTTTTTTGTGACTTGGCACCTTCATGATTAGGATAGTCTTTCGTTATGTTATCACCCAAATAATAAAGAGCATTTAGTGAATTGTTACCACTTACATTTTCTTCATAATAAGATAATGCCGCTTTGGTCTTAAATATAAATGTTGACTTGTCTATTTTGCTTTCCTCGTTTGGAGAAACTCCCAAATAGGGTAACATAGTTATAGCCCCAACTGGTGCATCTTGTAAATATTTCCAAGTAGAAAGTCCATGATCTGCATTTCTGATATTTTTTAACAGTAATGGAAATCCAGCGGCTCCAGTTCCTCCAAAAATAGAACTGACAATAAAAATTCTATCGTATTGTGTAAAAGATGAAGCAAAATCTTTAAAGTCTTGCGATTGCTTAAACTGGTTCAGAACGACGCTCCCAATATTTGGATTTCCTTTAAAACCAACTTCCATATCTGCATTCAGATTGTCTTCAGAAAATAAAAGACTAATTAATGCTTTATTACTTTCATCTAAACTGCTGTATTCAATATAATCTTTGAATCTTTCGTTTTTAATATCGCTTAAAACCAATCTGAAATTTTGAGTAATATCAGAGATTTTAGTTTTAAAGAATTTATTTTCGTCAGCATTCGTAAAACTTAATGAATTACGAACCTGCTGATAGTTTTTAAGTATATCAATTGTTCGTGTAACATCTCCATTAGCCTCATCGGGGTCAATGATAATAGGAACAACTTCATAATCTGCAATATCAATACCAGAAGCCAACAACATTGTCAGTGATTTTATTACTCGAGAACCAGTACCACCGATTCCAAATACGTATAATTTTGCCATATATATTTTTTTTTAGAAAGGAGTTCGTGAAGCTTTAATACTTTTAAACTTAAATACAATTGAAAAAAGGAAACAAAAAAACATTGTCCATAAAACATTCACCATTGAAAAAGTAAAATATTCAAAGAACGTATAGCTAAATCCCTCATTTATCATAGCTCTCATACTTGCAAAATAGCCAACAAAAAAATTGATGACAGCTATAAAAACGATCCACAAAAACCAATAAATAGTTTTATAAAAATTCCCATAACTAGAAAGAAAAAAATAATAAAAAAATTCTGATAATAATGCCGAAATTATCATTACTAAACCAATAGTAATATAGACTCCAGATGTAAACATATTATCTGAAAAATTATTTATTGATATATAAAATAAGTCTATAGGAGAAAATCCTTCATAGAGCATTGCGGAAAAAATAATTCATATGGGCTAGTTTAATTATTAATTTTTATTTTAGAGTTAAAGTAGTTTTTTGAAGGAGAAACAGTTTGATAGGCCTCGCTAATACCTTCCATCAAATATTTAAAACCAAAAGTTTTGCTTCCAATTGACTTTATATTTGTATCATCTTCGGTACTTGTTTCATCAACCCATTTTGGCATTTGCTTTTTTAAGCTAAATTGTAGGTCTGTGTATTTTTTTGAAGTAGACAAAAATGTTATATAGTGTGTAGGAGAATTTCCTGATCTTTCAATTTTTGTGGCAGAAATTCGAGCCAAATCTTCCTTATCAAATTTTGAAATTTTAAGAATCTTGAAATCACCTTCGCCAATAGAATAGTTTTTTTGATTTTTGATATAATCATCTTCCAATGGTAACTTGCTTAAATCTAGAGCAACAGAAAAAATAAATTTATCCCCATTTCTTGAGTCAGAAGAAATATCTTCAATTCCTTTAATAGAATTTTTATCTGAAAAATCTTTTCAGCTTAAATCTTCCTATATCACTTTTAGCGTTTATAACCGAAAAATAAATTCCTTTTGAATAATCTAGAAGATAAAACAATTTGTTTCCCATAGCCTATTACTCGTTAGAAAAAACAATTTTAGAATTAAAATAATTCATCACACTTTCGCTTCCAATAATGCTAATGTAATAAGGTCGCATTTCGTTATTTAAAACAGTAGCTTTATCGTTTTTATCCCAGTAATTCCCTTTAAACTTAGAATTCAATTTGATTACTGCAGTGGTCAGATTCATTCCCTCCTTAGATTTTGTAAGAAATGCATCTTTAGTAAGGCTTTTGATCACTCAATAAGTCTTCCGTTTTGTTTCCTTTATAGAATAAATGCAATCAGAAATCAATATCGAAATGGTATTCTTAGCCGTTTTTGACAATACTTCCCTGAATACTTTATTGAGATCACTAGAACCTACAGCCCCAACTTTAAAACTTTTTGCGTTTAAAGCGCTTGCAAATCCAACCAAATCTGCACCAATATTTGTTGGATATATTCCAGAATTGATAAAAAATAAATTAATATTTTTTTCTTCATATTGATATTTTAAAAGAACTAGCATATCTTGTATTGCCGATTTAAATTCGGTATTCCCATTGATGTAGCCATTCATGCTTCCAGAGTTTTCAATATAAACATTGACGACAACATTCTTTGCAGAAACGGCAGGAGTTTTTTCAACCTTAAATCGTAACCCTTCTAGATAAGAAATTAATTTTTGCTCATCGACAGTATCATTAGTTAAGAATCTTTTAAACTCTCTATAATTTGAAAATTCTGAAACAGTTGCTTGCAAATCAGCCAGTTCTTCACTATTAATCTTGTTTTCACTTTTTGCATATTCTGAAGCTTTTTCTTTAAAGACATCAAAATCTGATTTACATCCAACAAGTATTAGTAAAAAAAATAAGGGTAAAAAATTGAATACTCTTTTCATAATTATTTCATTTTTAAGGTAATAAATCCATCTCCAACACCCTGTACTTCTATATTGTCCATAATTGGAAAAAGATGGTCTAAAAGAGCTTGGCTGGTATCACTATGGCGTATTGTAATTGTTGCAGTCGTACCCAAAAATTCATAAGAATGATTGTGTATTAATTGAATTCTTCTTAAGCTTTTCATGATGTCTTGAATAAGACTATAATTAACATTTGCTACTTCTAATATTGTTTTCTGATTCTGGGGGATAGTTGGCATAACTACTGGTTTTACCTCGATAGGAGTTACTTTGGGACTAGTGTAAACTGGTCTTTTAGGGATATTTTCAAAATTTTGTTTTATTTCTTTTGGATTTCCACCATACGAATTGATGCCATAATTTCCTTCTTGAAAAAGCATCCAAAGTCCATAGAAAGGAATTATTTGCATCCATCCACTATTATTTAAATCGTGACATCTCTTGGCTCCTTGTGCAATTAAAAACCAAAGTAGTGGTATGTAAGCAAATCCCAGAATATCCATATCATTACTTTTTTTTAGGAAAACATCTATAATACATGCACCGATAACATACAATACTATAGTTAGCCAATATTCACTTCGTCGTATTCGACCGTTTGAGGAAAAAGGATTTTTAAACATTTTTAGAGGGGTTTAATTGTATCGTATAAAAAACAAATAAGCAGGCACAAGCAATGTCAATTGGAATCCATATAGACTTTTTAAATAAATAAACTGGTATAATAGGATTAAACAACAGAGCGACGATCCCAAATACAATTGTGTAAACTGATATTTTATTTTTGCTTTCAGTAATTACAATCAAAAGAGCTCCAACAGTTACAGCTAGCCTCAAGAAACTATAATATCCAATAGGAAGGCGAAAAAGAGCCAAGCCAAGAAATAGTGCGCATAAAATTGAAACTAATTTTAACATGAAGCATGAAGTTTTATAATGGTACAGATATCAATGAAATAAAGACAATTTTAAGCCCGTTAGTGCCAACTCAAATTCAATCAAGTTTATTTTATTAGCATTACAAAGCCAACGCGTTAAACTGGCTCTGCTTCTACTAAATATTTTAACTTTAATACTATATTTTCTGACAATTCAGAATCTTCTATAACTATTCCTGATTTTAAAACTACTTGCGTTCTTAAAGTCAAAGGATTTTTAAAAAATGTGAATTCTCCACGACAATTATTATAGCGAAATAAAAGAGCTTTTGCCCCTGCAAAAAAACCGTCTCGTTTTGTTATTTCAAAAACATAATTAGAGCATGATTTCTTAAAAATACAGCTTCTGCGTTTTTCTTTTGGTATAAGACGCCAGTAGCAATGAATAATTAATAATAGAAACTGTCTCATTTTTTAAAGACGACCATCTGATTGTGAGTAGTGAAACCTGGTTTAGATTGCAATCCAAAACAACCTACTTGTGGTTGCACAAAAGTGGTGACACTTTCTAGTCCCACATATTCCCAACCGTTCAGGGCGTTATCTTTAATCAAGGTTTCTAATTGCGTTGCAACATGGCTTGTATTTCCTTTTATAGGATCGATTGATGCTGTGAATGGTATTACTTTATAATCCATAATTCTTTATTATTATTATTATTATTATTATTATTATTATTATTATTATTATTATTATTATTATTATTATTATTATTATTATTCAAACTTACATCGTTTGCTATTCCACTTCTTACGGTTTTCCGTAAAGGAGAAAATTACTTATCATAATTCTCAGCAATCCATAATTAGAAAGTTTTCTATTTAGATGTCAAACCTAATGCTATTGTAAATTAGATTTTTACGGTTTTCCGTAAAGGGGAAGAATAAAGAATAAACTACAAATTCCAGAGGAAAAATACTGGAAAGACAAGAGATTTATCTATCATCTCAAGGAGAACTTTATACCATTATAAAAGTTTGGGATTTTGAAAATCAATTGCTTCTACAGGTTAAAAGAGAGAATAAAAACATTTTTGCTATATATCAAATCATCTTAGTTTATTTGATCTATCTTGAGAATTAGATAAAATAAAAAACCATCTCAATAATTTGAGATGGTTTCCTTTTTGAAAATAAACTAAGTAAAGTTTTTGAATTAAACTTCCAATATAAAGCAACTCACACTGCAGAGCTAAAGTTATTCTTCTTCCTCAATTACTTCAGCTTGTTCCTTTTTATGATGGAAAGGACATCCTGACATAGCCTTCTTTTCCTTGTGAATATTCACAGGAGTAGATACAGGTCTTCTTTGATGTTGCTCTTGTACGACTGGAAAAACCGAAGTGAAGAAGTTTGTCCAACCACCAGTACGCACACGCAATAAATCAAATTGTTCTGGCGAATTTACTGCCTCACTAAAAGTTGTTGGATTGGCAACAGTAACTGTCAGTATATTAGAAGACTGTCCTTGGCTGAATTGTTTCATTACCTTAATGAGTTTTTCTACAGGGAAATTTTCATCAATATTAAAATCTGTAGGTGCACCATCGGTCATCATTTCGCTTCCTACGCCTTCAAAACCTGCAAGTGATTCCTCAAAACCAGCATATTGATGCTCAATTGGTAAATCTGAAGGACTAGGCATTGCACTCAAATCAGAAGCTACTGTTGTCCCTAATCTTCTTCCATCTGCACTAGCTCCATTCCAAGCTCCCATTTCAACGTGGTTTTCAAATGTTCCAACTCCAGGTTGGATTTGGATTCCAAAAGGAAACTCTTCTGAACCAAAACGAGAAGTCATATCCTTTAGCGTAGCATACAATTGTGACCATGGTTCTGTAAAGGTTTCCATCGAAATTTTGGCAACATTTTCGACAATGGTATCTCCAAAAGCATCAATTTCCTTATGACCTCTTCCATAACGAGGTAATGCTAAAGCAAAGTCTCTAAGCTGTTTGAAACGCTCAGAACGAGATGCAATTCTAGATTCACCTGCTAAGTTACTAATGAACGGTTCAGTCATTTTATGTCCCCAATCACAACACAAACATTCCAATAATTCGGTTAATGTCGTTACTGCATTTTTTTCATCAAAAACCATTGTTTTTATGGCATATAGCGAATTAATTGTAGAACTCAACGAAATGTAACAAGGCCCATAAATGTTATATTTTGCCCCACCACTATAAAAATCCTGTCCTTTGGCCAAGCAATCATCCATAAGAACATTTAAGATTGGAGACGGACAAAATTTAGTATTATTACCATAACCTCTCAATTGTCCATCGAATGCTTTTCGGTTCAGTAATTCGAAGTGTTGAAAATAAATTTTCACAAGCTCATCAAAACTTTTAATCTGATCGGCTGGCTTTGAATTTAGAGAAACAGTTTGCCCAAAAAGATAAGTCTCTCCTGCCGAAGAATAAGTTCTTCCTTGGTTTAAAGCGCATTCTAAGGGTTGCAAAGTAGAAAACCCTCCTAATGAAAACCAGTTTTCACCTGGAAATTGAGGTTCATAACAACCATCACAAGCATAATTTTGTGCAGATTTCATACTAACAGACGGATTCCAACTCTTAGTTCAGGCTGTTGCTCCCTAACAACAGGAGCATGTATTAACCTTAGCAATACGTTTG
>NZ_JBXBAV010000099.1:0-11003 GCF_056783245.1 Flavobacterium sp. TC780
ATGTATTGCTAAGGTTAATACATGCTCCTGTTGTTAGGGAGGCAGCACCTTCTGTTTTTGTTATTTATCTGCGGTAAGTTTCATGTCAGCTTCAACTTTGGAGTTTTGTGTTGTAAACACTTTTAGGTTATCTAGTTTTTTAATAAGGCTTAAGTATTGTTGCGTGTCTTTGTCTGAAGCATCAACTTTTACTTTACTCATTAAATCAAACATTTTTTTGTTTACAATTACAGAAGTTACATCATCCTGACCATCATATTTATCAAAAGCTCCTTGTGCGTAAAAAGCATGACTAACAAAAGCGAAAACCAGTGTCATTATGAAATTTTTACTAAAACTACTTCTGTTATTTTTTCTGTTTTCGTGAATTATTGATTTCATTTTATCGGATTTTATTTTGTTTAAAAATTAAGTTTTTTGATTGTTCGTATTCTTTAATGTACTGGATACTTTCTATACCAGTATTAACATTATGTGACACCATAGCGAGGGCTTTTTGCGTTGCCGCCAAAGCTTCTTCTGGAGAGTCATAAGTTCCTAATTCTGATTTTGCAACAACAGGAGTTGTGTTATTTGTGTTGTTGAGGTAAAAATAAGAACCTATTCCTAGTAAAAGGACAGCCGAAGCAGCAATTGATAACCACGCCACATTACGTTTCTTAGTTTGTAGTGGAATTTCTTGCGTTAAACGTTGTTCTTTTACTTGAGAGAAATAACCAAAAAGTGGTTTGTATTGTTCCAAATGCTGCGCAACAATTCCCAGAAGAAAAATAATTCTTTAATTCATTTTCTTCGGCAATAGTGCTTTCTCCCTGAAAGTATTTTTCTAATATTATTTCTATTTTATCTGATTCCATATTGGTGTGTATTAAGCATAGATTCTCTTATTTTTTTTCTAGCTCTTGAAAGCGCTACGCGTATAGCAGTTTCGTTCATGTTAACTATTTTAGCAATTTCATCAAATTCATACTGTTCGACATCTCGTAACTGAATTAAAATTTGCTGCTGTTCTGGCAACTGATTCATTATTTTTTCTACCCATTCTAAACTATTATTATCCTCAACTTTTTGATCTAATTGTGGCTCCCTGTCTTTGTAATTAGTATGAACAAGAGTAATATTACTGGCTCGTTTTGATTTTAATTGATCCAAGCAATAATTTTTGGTCATTGTCATGGCAAGAGCTTCAACATTATTATAAGTGTTTAAGGTTTCTTTTTTATTCCATAGTTTTACTAAAATTTCTTGCGAAGCATCTTCTGCTTCTTCTGTACTTGTGAGCAATCGTTTTGCCAGACGAAATACTTTGTCTTTAAAAGGATTTACCAGCTGAATGAAAACGATTTGATTCATAAAAATGACAAATTATAGGTTCGCTTATAATATCAAGACGAAACAGAATTATTTTTGTTACAAATGTGCATTAAATAAAACTAAAGGTAGTATTTTTACGTTGATATTATATTGACACCTATTACTATGAAGACAATATTTAGAACTACGATATTATTATTAGCTATATTCTGCTTTCAAGCTTGCCAAGATCAAGATGACGTGGCTGCTCCTAAGAATTTGCAGGTACAGGATTTTATCTGGAAAGGATTGAATCAGTATTATTTATGGCAGGGCGATGTTCCTAATTTAGCTGATGACCGTTTTAATAATAATCAAGAAGCATTAAATTCTTTTTTAAGAGGCTATCCAGATCCTGAAACATTATTTAATTCTTTGCGAGTAGATCCGTCAATAGATAGGTTTAGCTGGATTGTTGATGATTATACGGTTTTAGAGCAAGAACTTCAAGGAACATCAAAAAATAACGGAATAGATTTTAAATTAAGCCCAAAGTCAAAAGGTTCTAATGATTTGATTGGTTTTGTACGTTATATTTTGCCTAACTCTGATGCTGCAAACAAAGGAGTGAAGCGAGGAGATTTATTTTATGGTATTAACGGAACGCAAATCACTTATGATAATTATAGAACGCTTCTTGCGTCAGATAGTTATACTATAAATTTAACGGATTATAATGGAACGACATTTGTTCCAAATGGGAAATCGATTACGCTTACTAAATCAGTTTTGGATGAAAATCCTATTTACATTAATAAAGTGATAGAGAAAGATGGTCATAAAATAGGCTATTTGATGTATAATGGTTTTTATGGAAACTATGATAATCAATTAAATGCAGCATTTGGGGAGTTAAAATCAAAAGGTGTTACTGATTTGGTTCTTGATTTGCGATATAATGGAGGAGGTTCTGTACAAACGGCAACCCGATTGGCAAGTATGATTACAGGGCAGTTTACTGATAAAGTTTTTTCTAAACAAAAATGGAATAGTAAGCTCAATAAGTATTATGAAACTGAAGATCCTGAATTACTTAATAATAGGTTTGTAGATAAATTTAATGGAGTTACGTTAAATAGTCTGAATTTGAGCAAAGTGTATATTTTAACGACTAAAAGTACAGCATCATCAAGCGAACTTGTCATTAATGGTTTAAAAACATATATTGATGTAGTACAAATAGGTGATGTTACTATAGGTAAAAATGTGGGATCGGTTACTCTTTATGATTCACCTACTTTTGGTAAAAATAATCGAAATCCGAATCATAAATATGCAATGCAACCAATTGTTTTAAAAATCGTTAATTCTGTAGGCTTTGGAGAATACACTAACGGATTAACACCAACATATAGTGTATTAGAATCTATAAATGGATTAGGCGTTTTAGGAGATGAGAATACTGAGCCGTTATTGGCTACTGCCGTTTCAAAAATTACAGGAACTGGCAAAATGATTCTGCCTAAAGATGGTAAAGTGTTTGAGTATTTTACCGATTCAAAATCAATAGATGGTATTCGAAATCAAATGTATTTGGATAAAGCTCCAGAAGGGCTTTTGCGAGCATTGCAAGATTGATAATAGAAAAATAAAAGGCTTTCGTTAGAAAGCCTTTTTTAATAAAGTAAAATGTAAATAGATTTTAATTAGTCATTGAAGTAAAATCCGTTTGGACCAACACCAACGGTTAATTCTTTTTGTAAAGTTCCTGTAAGAGAATAGATGTATGCTTTACTATCAGCTTTAAAGTCACCACCATCTGCTACAAAAATATGATTGTTTTTAACTGCAAAGCCGTATAAATAACCAACGTTAGAAGTTAAAATAGCTGTTGTAGAAGCTTCTGTAGCGTTCAGGTTCATAGCATAAACCGAATTTCCTGCAGTATAATAAATTTTATTTTCATAAATATCTAAATTACCTGCCCCATCTAATGATTCTGGAAATGTAATTTTAGATATTGTTTTATCTGAAAGCTTAACTTTTGTAATTTCGCTTCTAGTGCCGCCATATGGGCCTCTTAAGATATACAAAATTCCATTTTCCTCTTCCATAGTATCTGAACTTGAACCAATAACAATAGGAGTTTCTAGTTCTTTTGTAGCTACATTTACGATTAATAATTTGTTGTTATTTAGAGGTTCAGTAATGTATAATTTACCATCTTCTAATAGGATTCTATTAGCAGTTGCATTTAGTTCAATTTTAGACTCAACAGTATTTGTAGCTAAATTAATTACTGCAACATAATCATCTGTATTTCCATTTGGGTTTTCCTCTGGTTTTTCATAAGAATAGTAGGTGTTTGCATTAGTAACGTAAGCTTTTCCATTTTTTGCAACACCATATCTAGGGTTTTTAAGGCCAGTTTCTATCTTTGCAATTAATTTGAAAGTATATCGGTTTACAACATTAATTGAATTAGAACCACCTGCAATAATATATGCTCGATCGCCATCAAAAAATATATTTTGGGCATATTTACCCATTAAATCAGATGGGTTTGCGGTAGTGTAAATGTCTTTAATAAAATTATTAAGATTATTATCTATAAATGAAACAGATCCTTGACCAAGAGATCCTTCATTTAAGATCAGAATACCATTGTCATATATTCCTTTTTGTTCATCCGAATCGTTATCATTATCGTCATTTGAACAAGAAACGAACAATGAGACGCTAAGCGCTATTAAAAATAATTTGCTAAACTTCATTATATTAAAATTTAAGGGTTAAATACATATTAAAATTTCTTCCAGGCATAATTCGGTCTTCTAAGCTTTCATATTTTGTATTAAATAAATTACGAACTTGAAAACCAAGCTTGAAAGAAGATAGAAATTTAAAATCATAATCAATACCAATATTTGATACCAAATAATCATCAACGATTTCTTTTGGGTTATTATCAGCTCTTGTATATACAAAACCACTGTATAAAATTTGATAATTGGCTGATATTTTATCGCGAGCATATGCTATAGCTCCAGTTGCTTTATTAAAAGGAACAAAAAATATTTGCTTATTAGTTTCCTCATTTTTTGAAACAGTATATGCGTATGTTGCATTTAGGCTAAAATAATTTTTACCATAATTATTCTTCCAGCTTAGGAGTGTTTCTGTTCCGTATGAGTTTACTTTTTCGGTATTTTGTGGTGTCCATATTCCTTTGTTTCCTGGAACCCATTGTAATAAATCTCTAATTTTTATGTAATAAACCGTTTGAGAAAGGGTTATTTTTTTATATGAAAAAACATTCCCAATTTCGGCTTGATAAGAGTTCTCGGGTTTCAAGTTAGGATTCCCCCCTTCATCCCAATAAAGATCATTATAAGTTGGGATTCGGTAATTTCTGGATAGATTTAATTTCAGATTATAAAATTTACTAAATTCATAAGAAGACCCTAATGAGAATAATACTGGTGATTTATAATTATTGGTGAATTCTTTTCGAATACCAAATTCATTCAGCCATTTAGTTGTTGCTTGTTGTTTAGCTAATAAAGCTATAGAAGTTATTTCGCGAACATTATTTCCAAAGCTCGTTCCATATCCCTTGGTTCGGTTATAGTCTACAACCCCATTTATTTGAGTAGATTTTAATATTTGATATCCTAAATCTAGCTTAGTTATTAAGTTTTGCGTTTTTCCATAGCTATAGTAATCACGGTCTATGTCGGCAAAATATTGATAGTTTTCTAGTATATAAGCAGTCTTAAAATTGGCAGTTAATTTATTAAAATCACCATTGTATTCTATTAAATTACGGTTAAAACCATTTATGTATTTTGATTTTGTTTCTGATTCCGCAATCAAGGAAGTATTTCTATCTGTATTAGAGGTTTGACTGTATAGCTTAATGGTGTTGTTTTTGTTTATTTTGTATCCAAAATTGGCATTTACGCCAATCACATCATATTGACCATTAATATTATGACGTTGTTCACCTTTCCAGTTATAAGAATTTACATAAGGATAATCGTTGGTTGAACTGTTTCTAGAAAAACCAATTTGTGCACTCCATTTTTCATTAGAAATATTTGTTCTGTAGTTGATTCCAGTTGTGTTAAAGCTTCCGTAATCAAGCCTTAAACTATTACTAAATTGATTATTAAAGATTAAGTCATTGTTTAGATGTACAGTCCCTCCCACAGCTCCACTTCCGTAGATAACACTTCCACCGCCAGCTTTTATACTTATCGAATTATAATCATTGTTAGAAACGGTATTGAAATCAGTACTTCCGTTCATTTGTGAATTAATATTAATACCGTTCCATATAACTGCTGTTTGTGATGTAGTTGTTCCTCTAAAAGAAACTGTAGAAAGCATGCCGCGACCATATTCTTTAAAATATATGGTAGAATTAAAATTTAATAAATTGGTAAGTAGTGCTTCATTTTTCTGAATAATGGAGTCATTGAGCTTTAATACCGATTGTGAGTCTGAGTATTTTTTTAGATTAGTATCCGAAACTACAACTTCTTTTAATTTTGTTATAGAATCATTTTGTGCCAAAATGAATTGGCAAACTAAGAGTGAAAGACAGATGTAAAATTTTTGTAATGTCATAATTTCTAAACTCTTTTTCCCGAGAGTTCGATATTTGTTAACAAAGGCAGGTCTCCTGGCTTACGTCTTGTTGTTTTCCTTCCCGTCCTAAAACAGTGGTTTTGTTGTTAACAACAAGCATTCCTTGCGGAACTAAGTTTACAGTTGCGGGTACAGCTCAAGATTTTCGAATGTTGATTTTTCAATCTTCAATTACTTGATTCCCTTTTAATGTGTCTAAAAAATATGGCACAACCTTAATGTGGATGCAAATATAAAGTTAAAAAAGCTTAAAAATCAATGCTGTTTGATTTTTTAACGCTATTCATAAACAAAGTAAAAGCAGGTTTTCTTTATATTTCAACTTTTATAACTTGTCCAAAATCTACTTTGTTTTGAAAAGCATCTTTAAGAGGAAGAGAATTTAAAAGACATAAAATACTTCGTACAACTCCGGCATGTGCAACAATAATCGCCTTTGAGAGGTTTTTAGATAGTATTTCATTTTCCATAAAATGGGTAACTCTTTCATGTAAATCAATAAAAGATTCTCCGTTTGGGACGCAAATATTTACAAAATCTTCCATCCACGGATTTAGATCTTCTTGAGAGATTTCATTCCAATTTTTCATTTCCCAATCGCCAAAATTCATTTCCATTAAGCGTTTGTCTTCTTGGAAATTTAAAATTTTGGTTTTATCCTGGATATGTTTGGCAAGTAACACACAACGTTTTAGCGGACTAGAATATAACAATGCATCTTGAGGCAATTGCTTTGCAATGCTTTCAAAAATTAAGTCGTAGGGTTCTGCAATATTTACATCAGTTTGACCGTAGCAGATTCCTTTTTCGCAAACAGTTTTGGTATGACGAACTAAATAAATTTCCATATGGCTATAGCACTTAAGTAAAAAATAACTTCGCAAACTTGTTGAGTCGCGCCTAAACAATCTCCGGTATAACCATCAATCCATTTTTGGAAATAACGAGCTAAGAAATAACGAGCCAGAAAAACTGGGAGTACAACCAACAGGATTTGATATTGAAAATAGGAGAGTATTAAAAGAGGTAATAAGCCAAAAAAGAAAGCACCTACAACTTCTTTCCAGCTAAAATTTTTAGCGATTGGTTTACTTTTGCTAGTAGCATCTTCACGGGAATATTCATGAGTAAATACAATACTTATGGCTGCCAAACGGCTAACAGAATGTCCTGCTATGAACAATAATAAAATAGTAAATACCGATTGCTGGTTTGTAATTGTTTCTGTTATTACTAGTTCTGAAAGTAATTGGAATTTCAATAAAAATAATAAAACGACCCCAATGGCTCCATAGGCTCCAATGGCACTATCTTTCATAATCAATAGGATTTTTTCTTTGGTCCAGCCGCCACCAAAACCATCACATACATCGGCAAAGCCATCTTCATGAAAAGCACCGGTAGTTAAGATTCCTGTAATCATTCCTATAATTACTGCAGCAGATAATGATACTAAAAATGAAGCTCCATAAAAAGCCAGAAAAGAAATCCCTCCAACAATCCAACCTATCAAAGGGAAATAACGACTGGCTTTATTAAGATAATCAGGATTATGGTCGATGTTTTTAGGACAAGGAATCCTTGTGTAGAACATTAATGCAGTAAAAAATATATGGAGTTGTTTTTTCATTTATTGATTTTTGTTTATTTGGCTAAAGCCAATTTGATTATCAAATTATTAACCAACATCTAAAGATGTTGGCAATTCAATATTTAGATTGTCTACAAGTTTTATTTCATAGCATATTGATTTCCTATTTATTGAATTGCCTCCAGATTTATCTGGAGGTTATGAAATTTGGCATGTAATTGGCTTTAGCCAAATCTTTATTTATTATTTATTTTCTGGAATCCATACTTGAGGACAAACTCATCATATTCTTCCTGAAATGTTTTTTTAGTATGATGTATTTCTTGATTTTTAATATAGTCCCTTACTTTATCGACAATTGATTCAGAAACCGAAACGGCAAAATATTCATCTTGCCATTCAAATTTTTGCTTAGTCAATTGGTTTTTATTAATCCAAAACGAAGATTCTCCTTTTAGTAACTGTATTACTTTTTGAATATTTTGGTCAACACCTAAGGAAATAAGACAATGGCAATGGTCAGAATATCCATTTATAAAATCAATATAAATTCCTTTTTCCTTTGCATTATCTCTTATATGTTGCCAAACTTTTTGACGCAATTCAGCAGAATCTAAATAGGGAATTCTATTTTTAGTACTCCAAACAAGATGTATATATACTTTTATAAATGGCATAATTTCTAAAATCTGTTACTTCTTACTAATACCAGCATTCTCAAAAGTAGCCATTTCGTTTAGGAAAGCAATTGCCGATTGTAATATGGGTAAAGCAATTGCACAGCCCGTTCCTTCGCCTAAGCGTAAATCTAGTTGTAGAACTGATTTGGCCTCAAGATAATCTAATAATTTCTGATGTCCTTGTTCAGCCGAAGAATGGCAGAAAATCACATTCTTTTTAATGTCAGGATTTATTTTAAAGGCAATTAAAAAGGCGACAGTACAAATAAAACCATCTACAAGAATAAGCATGTTGTTTTTATAAGCGGCTAACATTCCGCCAGCCATTTGCATGATTTCAAAACCACCAAAATAAGCTAGTCGCTCTTTTAATTCGGCTTGACCAGAATAATTTTCGATAGCTTTTTTTAAGATTTCCTGTTTTTCATTTAGCTTAGCATCATCAACTCCAGTTCCTTTTCCCACACATTCCTTAATAGAGAAACCAGTTAAAACACTCATCAAGACTGAAGCTGTAGAGGTATTCCCAATACCCATTTCGCCAAACCCAATACAATTACTTCCCGTTTTTGCAATAGAATCTACAATTTCAGATCCTTTTAAGAAACATAATTGTAGTTCAGTTTCGCTCATTGCGGGAACATGTAAAAAGGACTGAGTTCCTTTAGCAATTTTAGCATTAATTAAATTGGCATTGGTAGGAAAATCATAATTTACACCAGCATCTACGATAGAAAGTTCAATATTGTTTTGTTTACAAAACACATTAATTGCTGCTCCACCTTCAAGAAAATTACCGACCATTTGTCGGGTAACGTCTTGCGGATACGCGCTCACACCATGATTGGCAATTCCGTGATCCGCGGCAAAAACAATGATATTAGGTTTTATAATCTCAGGATTCAAAGTCTGAAAAACAGTCCCGATTTGGAATGCTAATTTTTCTAAAATACCCAAAGAACCAAGAGGCTTCGTTTTTGAGTCAATTTTATGTTGTAGCGATTCTTTGAGAGAAGTAGTAATTTCAATTTTCGATTGATTTTCTAAATCTAATTTCGGAACAAAACTCTCATTTATAGTTTTAATTTCGATGCAATCAAAAGTTTCCGATTTCTGTTTCCAGTTCAATTGTTGCAACATCGGTTGATTGTCATAGTTTGTTGCGGGTTTTCCAATGCAAAAATAACCTAGTGGCTCTATGTTTTCGGGTAAGTCAATTATTTTTTTGAACTGATAATAGTTTAATATAGAAACCCAACCCATGCCGTAACCTTGTTCCGTAAGTGACAACCATATATTTTGTGCAGCACAAACGGAGCTAAATTTTACAGCTTCATTACTACCAACAGTTCCTATAGTAAAGTTGTTCAGTACCGAGCGATCATAAGCAATAATCATCCCAATCGGAGCTTCCTCAATGGCCTCTAGTTTTAAGGATTTATAATGTTCTTTTTGATGCTCATCATCAGTTAATGATTCTGCTTTTTTATTATAATCTAAAAATAAATCTTTGATAGCTTTTTTAACCCCATCAGATTTTATGATGTAGTATTTAGTTGCATCAGTCAAACCTACCGAAGGCGCCCAATGTCCTGCCTGCAAAGCTTTTTGGATAACCTCGTCAGGAACTTCATCATTTGTAAAATGACGTGTATCGCGGCGTGATTTTAAAATATCATCTAAATAACTCATGTTTTTTCTTTTTAAGGTTCAAAGGTTCAAAGGCGCAAAGGTTCAGAGGGACAAAGCCAAATTACCCTTTTATTTTTACTGGAATTCCAGAAACCATTAATACAACAGTATCGGCATTTTTGGCAAGAAACTGATTCATCCAGCCTTGTAATTCCGTAAATTTTCTTCCTACGTGTGTATCAGCATGAAGTCCCATTCCGATTTCGTTAGTTACAATTATCAAGGTTGCATCTGGCTGATTGGCTATTTTCAAGAATTCAGCTTTAGCTTCATCAAGAGATAATGTAACATCGTTTTTAGTGTCAACAAAAAAGTTCGTTAACCAAAGCGTTACACAATCAATCAAAGCCACTTTACCCGAAAAATCAATTTCGCTCAAGTGTTTTTCCTTTTCAATATTTGTCCAGCGTTCGTCTCGTTCTTGTTGGTGTCTGTCAATTCTATTCTGGAAATCTTCATCCCATTTTCGAGCCGTCGCCACATAAATTGGCGTATTCGTAAGTTCTAAAGCCAGTTCTTGAGCATAACCACTTTTCCCCGAACGTTCCCCACCAGTAATCAAGTAAATCATTTTTATAATTGTTAATTATGAATTGTAAATTTAAGAAGGGCGTTCCCTTCTGGTTCGGGCTATTCGCTATATCTTTTATTTTTTAAAGAAAAAAATAAAAGGATACCGCTACTATCCCTAACGCAACCGTATTAGTTGTTAATTATTTATAGGGGCAATGTCTACATCCGTTTCCACAACAACTTCCCCTTTTCAAATGAAACCATTCCTTAAAAACATAATTTCCATTTTCCAGATAATAATCAATTCCTTCAATAAGTGTATTGTTTTTAGGTAAAACAGAAGCTTTATTGTCAACTGCAATTTCGGGAGTAATTGTATTTACAAAATCATCTATTTTTACAGCGCAAGCATTTTTGAAACAATTTGGACAAAGACAATCTACAACTTCCGAAGGTACGAAAATAGGAGGGAAGTCATTACACCAACATTTGTTTCCATCGGGAGAATCACCACAATTAAATGCAGTTCCGCAGCTAGAAGAGGTGCCGCCTCCCTAACAACAGGAGCATGTATTAACCTT